>CAJXVF010000021.1 GCA_913060845.1 uncultured Alphaproteobacteria bacterium
TCTCTATTCGTCGGCAGCGTCAGATGTGTATAAGAGACAGGGCAGGAGCGCTTGCAGCCTCTGTGTTCGGGCTGCTGACACAGTTCTTGATGTCCAATCAGGTAGCGACAGGCCTAGCACTCACGATTTTTGGCCTCGGCGTCGCGGCTCTCATCGGCCAGGGCTATTCCGGCGAAACGACACCAGCTTTGCCTGTACTGCCAATTCCGCTGTTATCTGAAATCCCATTCATTGGCCCAATCCTATTCGTCCATGATCCGCTGGTTTATCTGTCGGTGGTGATGGTCTTTGGCGTCACCCTGTTCTTGAACCGAACGCGCGCCGGGTTAATCTTGAAGGCTGTTGGAGACAATCATGACGCGGCGCACGCCATTGGCTACCGGGTTGTGATGGTACGCATGGCGGCGATTGCATTTGGCGGCGCATGTGCTGGGCTTGGCGGCGCATACCTATCCATCGTGCAAACACCGCTTTGGGTCGAAAACATGACCGCTGGGCGTGGATGGATTGCGCTGGCTATCGTTGTGTTTTCTGCTTGGCGTCCTGCGCGCGCGCTGATGGGCGCCTATCTATTTGGTGGCGTGACACTTATACAGCTACACATTCAGGGGCTGGGCATCGAAATTGCGTCGCAATATCTCTCGATGCTGCCCTATCTTGTAACCATTTTGGTGCTCACGGTGATTTCCTACGATAAAACCCGTGCAAAATTGAACGCTCCGGCCTGTCTTGGCCGCTCGTTTTATGCATCATCCTGATATCGAACGACTCGCAAGAATCAAAACGGGGGCGACTTTATGAAGCGAATGATTTCCAAGCTGGCGGCCTTCTCGGTCGCGGCCTTTGTAGGCGGCGCGGCGCTGGCTGACGATCCGATGAAAATCGGTTTCGTCTATGTCGGCCCAGTCGGCGACCATGGCTGGACCTATGAGCACGAGCAGGGCCGCAAAGCGGTTGTGGCCGAGTTCGGCGACAAGGTGAAAACCACCTATGTCGAGAACGTTTCCGAAGGTCCAGATGCGACCCGTGTGATCCAGCAATTGGCCAGAAGCGGCCATGATATGATCTTCACGACGTCATTCGGTTTCATGAACCCAACGCTCAAAGTCGCTAAAACCTTCCCGAAAGTGAAATTTGAGCATGCGACAGGCTTCAAGCGGGCGAAGAACGTTTCCACGTATTCCGCGCGCTTCTATGAAGGCCGCACGGTCATTGGCTTGATCGCCGGTAAGATGACCAAATCCAATACGATTGGTTACATCGCGTCATTCCCAATCCCGGAAGTCGTGCGCGGCATCAACGCAGCATATCTGGCGGCGAAGAGCGTCAATCCAGACGTCAAAATGAAGATCGTTTGGGTCAACACCTGGTTCGATCCAGGTAAGGAAGCAGACGCTGCCAAAGCCCTGATCGACCAAGGTGCCGACATCCTGATGCAGCACACAGATTCCCCGGCTGCTATGCAGATCGCAGAAGAGCGTGGCATCCATGCATTTGGTCAGGCATCAGACATGATCAAGTTCGGCCCGAATGCACAATTGACCTCAATCATTGATGATTGGGCACCGTATTATATCGCTCGGGTTAAGGCTGCCATGGACGGAACCTGGGAAAGCCAGGATACGTGGGATGGCATCAAGCAAGGCATGGTCGGCATTGCCGCATTCTCCGATAAAATCCCGGCTGACGTAAAAGCAATGGCGCAGCAAGCTGTCGACGATATCGTCGCTGGTAAGCGCCACTCCTTCACTGGCCCGATCAACAAGCAGGACGGCACGCCCTGGCTGAAAGCTGGTGAGACCGCGAGCGATGGCGATCTGGCAGGTATGGGCTTCTATGTTGAAGGCGTTGACGGCGCATTGCCGAAGTAACGCTCGACTATCGACGGGATGTAACGGCGATGGGGCAGGGCATTGTTCTAAAAGAACAATCGCTCCGCTTCATCGCCAGTCCTGTTCACCTCAACACCTGATCGTGCGGGTGAGGGGCATACGTACCGGCACTGCTTTGCCATCGCCCCAATTCCCATAGCTAGTCGTTCATAAGGCCGACAGATAGCTGGTGGTGAGCCGCTAGAACGCTTGGCAGGTCGATTGTGACGACCTGGCCTTCTTGAACCACGAATTTACCCTCAATCACCGTATGCCACGCCTGTAGCGGGCCAGCGTGCAGTAATCCCGCCACCCGATCCCAGGCACCAGAAAGTGCGAGTTCTGACGCCTTGAAGGCTGCAAAGTCAGCGCGCTTGCCAATTTCTATTGAACCTAAGTCATCACGCCCAAGCGCCTTGGCACCACCTCGCGTTGCCAGTTCAAGAGCGGTCCGGGCGCTCATTGCATCGCCGCCATGGGCGACCCGCTGCAATAGCATCGCTTGTCGTGCTTCATTCATCATATGGCCTGAATCGTTAGATCCAGAGCCATCAACGCCTAATCCTACATTGACGCCCGCCTGCAGCATCTCACCGATTGGAGCAATGCCACTGCCAAGCCGCATGTTCGAGCATGGGCAATGGGCGACGCTTACGCCATGTTCTGCGAAAAGCGCGATCTCACGGGCATCAAGCTTGACGCAATGGGCATGCCACACATCGTCGCCAACCCAGCCGACATCTGCAGCTTAGTCTCCCGGACTGCACCCAAACCGGTCGTGGGAATAAGCGACATCATCGTCATTTTCAGCCAAGTGGGTGTGCAGCATCACGCCCTGATCCCGGGCCAACATCGCAGCGTCTCGCATTAAGCCCTGGCTGACAGAGAATGGCGAGCAGGGGGCGACGGCGACACGGATCATCGCGCCCGGGTTCGGGTCATGCCAGGTCTGGATGGCCCTCAGGCTGTCTTTCAGAATGGCGGCTTCATTTTCAACTAGACTGTCTGGTGGCAGTCCGCCGTCACTCTCGCTAATGCTCATGGAGCCGCGGGCTGCGTGCAGGCGAACGCCGATCATCTCGGCCGCCTCAATCTCATCATCCAGCCTGGCGCCATTCGGGAACATATAGAGATGGTCGGACGAGCAGACGCAGCCCGTTAATGCCAATTCGGCAAGCGCCACCAGAGCTGAAATGCGTATAGCGTCCGGCCCCATTCGCGCCCAGATCGGGTAATGCGCTTGGAGCCAACCAAACAGCGTTGCGTCCTGCCCTGCAGGCACGGCGCGGGTTAAGTTCTGGTAGAAATGATGGTGCGTATTGATCAAACCCGGTGTGGCGATCAGACCGGATAAGTCGATGATTTCGTCGGCGCTTTCAGGCAAGTCTGCATTGGTACCGACCACTTCAATCACGCCGTCCCGTGCGAAGAAGCCACCGCCTTGAATTTCGCGGCGGGCGGCATCCATGGTGACGAGAATATCGGCATTCCGGGCAAGCAGCGTTGTCATCACCAACCTCAAGTTTATGGCGCTAGGCGTGATTGATGCTTGCGCATAGGCTATCCACTGAAACAAGGGAAGCGCCAATGTCGAATAATGCTCAATCCGGCCCACTCGCAGGCCTTACGGTCTTGGATTTCTCACGGGTTATCGCAGGTCCGTTCCTGACCCAGATATTGGGCGACCTTGGCGCTCTGATTATTAAGGTAGAAGCCCCCGGTGTCGGCGATGATATGCGGCATTACCGTCCTGCGGGATGGAAGAAGGATGCGCCGGGCTTTGTTGGCCTAAACCGCAACAAGAAAAGTATCGAAATCGATATCACAACCGAAGCGGGCCAAGATGTCTGCCGCGCACTGGCCGAAAAGGCAGATATCCTGGTGGAGAATTTCCGCCCCGATGTCATGGAACGATATGGCTTGCATTATGCCGCGATGGCAGAGGTCAATCCGCGCCTGATCTATTGCTCAATCTCCGGGTATGGTCATACCAGCCCCTTCAAACTCGTCGCAGGGTATGACCCGATTGCTCAAGCTGAATCCGGCATGATGTACCTAACTGGCCCGGCGGATGTAGAGCCGCAAAAGGCGGGTGGATCAATCGGCGACAGCTATACAGGCCTCCATGCAGGCATGGGCATTCTGGCGGCACTGGAAGCCCGCCATCGCACGGGCAGAGGGCAGTTTGTAGATGTGTCGCTGTTCGATTCCATGCTTTCGGCCCTTGGCTATGTCGCAGCGCACCCTCAGCTGATTGGTGAGGACCCACCGCGTATGGGCAACAAATCTCATGCGCTTGTGCCGCTTGGGGTTTATCAGTGCTCAGATGGCCCGATCATGATCGTGGTTGGGAATGACCGTCAGTTTGAAAAATTCTGCCGCGATGTCCTGAAACGACCCGATATGCTGGAGGACCCAAGGTATGCGTCTCTCGCCACTCGGCAGGCCAACCGCGAACCGCTTGAGGCAACGATTGACGCGATCTTCAGAACGAACAATCGCGAACATTGGGTGCAGGTAATGCGCAAAGCGGGCGTCCCCGCAGGCAGTGTCCGTTCCCCAATGGAAGCAGTACATTCTGACGAGGCGACGGGCCGAAATATGCTGGTGCCAGTCAAGTTTGATGGTGAGATGGTGGACCTTGTGGCTTCACCCATTCGCCTATCTGAGACACCGGTCGTAGCGCCAACGGAAATCCCAACCCTCGGCGCTCATACAGATTTAATGATGGCTGAGGTGCTTGGTTACAGCGCCGACAAGATCGCAGAACTGCGCGCAGTCGGAGCGTTTGGGAAACCGAAAGCGTAGAAGTAACAATGCTCTGTAGAGACTTACTGTTCTTCTTTTAGCGCTAAGGCCCTTTGGGTTCTCTAGCATCTGGAGCTGTACGAGCAGCGTCCAGAACTTTAAATGTATTCGAACGGAAATCGCGCCTGAACTGCACCCAAAGCACCAAGGCCGTTGCAGAAATGAATAGCGCCGGATCAACAAACCACGCGATGAGTGCCAGCGCGTAGTAGTACGCTCGGAGCGCCTTATTAAAATGCCCACCAGCCAAATTGGCTAGGCGTGCAGCGCGCCCGCCATAATCATCCAAGACTGCATCATCATCAGTGAATGGGGTCGCAGCCAGCACGATCGCGCAATAGTTCCACTGCCTAAGGCTCCAAGTAAGGGTGAAGAAGGCATAGGCGAAAAGTGCGGTAACAATCAGCATTTTTGCTTGCCAGAGCGCCAAGCTCGTCTGTGTCACGAAAGGCAGAGAGTAGGTAACCGAGTGCGCTCGTTCGCCTGCGCCGAGCAGCGTCACCATGCCAGCAAGGATCAAAACGGTGGTGCTGGCAAAAAAGCCCACATTGCGCGTTAGGATGGCGATAATATGCGTATCAGCGATCCGCGGATCACGGCGAACGGCCCGGTGCATCCATTCATGCCTGAATTTGACAGCAGCGCGTGTGAAGTCTGGAATATCCAGCCTTCTTGAATCAGCAAAGTGGTCGTAGATAGGCCACCCCAAGATGAGCATTCCAAGGCCGATATAGTCGTATATCGAAAGCTCCTGGATGATCGGAAGCGCTGCGTTCACAGCCACCCGCCCAATTCACGTACCGCCAAATTCGCCATGAACTCTGCCTGACCATCGTCATCGTTCAGGCAGGGGACATATGCGAAGTTTTCACCGCCAGCCTCAAGGAATTCTTCCTGCAGGCCAATCGCGAGTTCCTCTAGCGTTTCCACACAATCCGCTACAAAACCCGGCGAGATCATGGCGACGTTCTTGGCACCTTTGCCCGGCAATGCGCGGATTGTTTCGTCGGCGTAGGGCTGCAGCCACTCCTTTGGGCCGAAGCGGGATTGGAACGCCATGACCAGTTTGTCCTCTGGCCAGCCAAGACGTTCACGGAGCAAGCGGGCGGTCTTCGCGCAATGGCAATGATAGGGATCACCCTTGTCAAAATACTCTTTCGGAAGTCCGTGGAATGAGGCGATCAGTACGTCTGGGGTCCAGTCGAGGCTAGCATAGTGTGCCTCAACAGATTTCGCCAAAAGGTCGATATGGTCTGGGTGGTCGAACCAGGGCAGGGCTGTGCGAACAGCGGGTTGCCAGCGTTCTTGCATCAACTGGCGAAATGCCTGATCGCACGCAGTCGCCGTCGTGGCGGCACTGTATTGCGGATATAGCGGCACGAGCAGCAGGCGGTCGCACCCGGCATCAATCATCCGGCGAATAGCATCACCCGTAGATGGCTGCCCGTAGCGCATGGCCCAATCGACCATCAGATTAGGATGCCTTGACTGCAGCAGTGCGGCTGTTTTCTCAGTCAAATCCCGAGTAGTAGTCCGGAGCGGGGATTCGTTCAGCTCCTTATTCCAAATCTGCGCATAGGCATGGCCCGACTTCTTCGGCCTAACGGTCAGGATAATGCCCTGCAGAATGGGCTGCCAAAGCAGCTTGGGTAGCTCAATAATGCGCTTGTCGGACAGGAATTCGGACAAGTAGCGCCGCATAGACCAGTAATCTGTGGCGTCTGGCGTGCCGAGATTCAGCAGCAATACGCCGATCTTTGGACCGGGCAGGGGTGGGTGTCCTGACGGTAGTGCGTGGGGCTCAGACATAGGGCGGTCTATCCTTTGCGTATTCGACACAAGAGACATACCAGCCAGCGGCTTTAAGTCCAGCGCAGCCGGGCCTAGTGTGATGAATTAGCAAAGGGAATGACGACATGGCGATCACTGAAGGCGCACACCACATTGGCTTAACTGTCCCAGATTACGAAGCAGCACGGGACTTTTTTGTCGATGTACTGGGCTTTGATGAAATTGGCAGCAAGCCAGAATATCCAGCAATTTTTGTCAGCGATGGATCACTGATGATCACCCTATGGCGCGCAGATAATCCTGCGACAGCAACGCCGTTTGACCGCAAGACCGGCATTGGCCTGCATCATCTGGCGCTGAAAGTCTCTCCAGATGCGATGGATGGTCTGCATGAAAAGCTGATGGCCGCCGCTGGATGCACTATCGAATTCGCACCAGAACCACTAAATGCAGGCCCCGTGCGTCACATGATGTGCAAGATCCCTGGCGGTATCCGCATGGAGTTTATTGCTCCCCCAAGCACATGACCGCCCCATCGCCGTTTCATTCTGGCGAAATTGCTGTGCAGGAACGCGTTGGCGTTCACGAGCGCGCAGAGCGTTCGGCCGCACATTCTATTCGGGACCATCTGATTGAACAGAATCAGGACTTCTACACGCTGCTGCCCATGCTTTTCACCGGGTTCCTGGATGCTGGCGGCAAGCCCTGGGCATCCATCCTGACTGGCACACCGGACTTTAGTCATGCGCTGGATGAGCGGCGTTTGCGGATCAATGCCTTGCCTTTGCCCGGCGATCCACTTGCGGCTGTCCTGCGTGACGGCTTGTCTGTCGGGTGTCTTGGTCTGCAGTGGGAGACGCGGCGGCGGAACCGGGTGAATGGCTTGGTGTCAGGTATTGATGGCGATGGATTTGCCCTCGACGTGATCCACGCATTCGGTAATTGCCCGAAATATATTCAAACACGGGAAGCCATTGCTGCGTTGGAACCAGGGGCCGCCTTGCTGGAGACCCGAACTGCGCTCAATGCAGACGACAGAGAGCTGATTGCTCGGGCGGATACATTCTTTATCGCAACCGCCGTCGCGGACGGTGCCGATGTATCTCATCGTGGCGGCAAGCGGGGATTCCTGAGGCTGGAGGAAGACGGGGCTTTGTCTTGGCCGGATTACGCTGGCAACAACTTCTTCAACACCCTTGGCAATATTGAGGCAAATTCTGCGGCTGGCCTGCTCATCCCCGATTGGGAGACGGGGCGGGTTTTGCAGATGACTGGGGGCGCAGAAATACGCTGGAATGTTGAAGCATGCGCAGGACTGCCGGGTGCTAAGCGGGTCATGGCATTCACGCCGTCCGAAGTCCGTTCCCTGTCCAACGTTATTCCGGACCGTTGGGCTCTTATAGAGCCATCACCGTTTCTCGATCGCTTGAAGGACTGAGGCGTTGGAAGACCTGCCACTGATAGTCATTGCCGCAACCTTTGTCGTTGCAGGTCTCGTCAAAGGCGTCATCGGCCTAGGCTTGCCGACGATCACACTGGCGGCGCTGACCGTGGCGCTTGATCTGCCGCAGGCGATGGCGCTGCTACTCATTCCATCTTTCGTGACAAACCTCTGGCAGGGCGTTGTTGGCGGGAACCTGATGCTAATCCTGCGGCGGCTTTGGCCTTTTCTGGTGCCGGCTGTCCTACTGGTCTGGGTTGGTGGACTTATCTTTGTCGAGGTCGACCATAGACTGATGACATTGCTGCTTGGCGTGCTTGTCGCCATCTATGCGGCCCTCAATCTGGCAGGCATCCGTCTCACCTTGTCCAGAGCGCAAGAAACTTGGGCGGGCCCTGTGTTGGGCGTCGCCAATGGCGTGCTGACGGGGATGACGGGGTCTTTTGTCATGCCCGGCGTGATGTTCCTGCAAGCGATTGGCTTGAGCCGTGACGTGCTGGTGCAAGCGATGGGCGTCCTTTTCTCGCTATCGACCATTGCGCTTGCTGTGGCGTTGCAAGGCGGTGGAATGCTGTCTGCTGAACTGGGCATTGTATCGCTGGCAGGCGTTATCCCCGCGCTGATTGGGATGGTGCTTGGCCAGCAGGTACGGAAGCGTTTGTCAGAAGCGCTGTTCCGCAAAGTCTTCTTCTGGGCATTGCTCGCGCTTGGGCTCTACATCATCGCCAATGCTCTCTAGCGGCTCCGCTATTTGAAATCACGGCTGGGGAATAGCACCTTTGCCTGCTCGCGAGGGTGCCGGGCGCGGGGAACGTGTTTGGGCTTTGTGCGTGGATCAGGCCTTGGCGGGCGCCGGGCTTCGTCAGCGGCAGAGGTTTCTGTTTTAAACCCGCCGCCAATTGAAAGTTCATCTAGCAGGTAGGACATATCCTCCAGCTTATCCGCCACCAGATGGATAACAATGCCTGCACGCTGTAGCCGCCCGGTCACTTTCAACAGTCGTGAAGTCAGCACGATGCGGCGGTGCGCTTCAAATACCTTCGGCCAAACGATGATATTAGCCACACCCGTCTCATCCTCCAGTGTCGCAAAGATCACACCTTTCGCACTGCCCGGTCGCTGGCGAGCGAGAACAAGCCCCATAACAGTGATGGGTTTATCGAGCGGATCCGTTGCCAATCGCTCATTCGGCGCTACGTCGCGCAGCCCTGGACGGAGGATCGCCAGAGGATGCGCCTTCAGGCTGAGGCGGAGTTGCGCGTAATCCTCATAAACCTCTTCACCGAGCGTCGGCGTTGGCAGTGTGACAGATGTTTCCCAGCCGTAGTCAGCCTCGCCCGCAGCCTCGAACAAGGGCAAGGGCGCATCACCAAGTGCCGCGGTTTCCCAAAGCGCCGTTCGCCTGCTCATGTCGATGGAGCCGAACGCATCAGCCTTTGCCAACCGCTCAACCGTTGCGGGGCGGATACCAGCGCGACGCCACAGATCCTCCGGTGTGCGATAGCCATTGCCGCGCGCGGCTTCCAGCCATTCAGCATCACCTTCTTTGAAGCCTTTGATTTGGCGGAGGCCCAATCGAAGCGCGTAATATTCGCCGCTAAGCGCTGGCTCCAATGTGCAATCCCATGTCGAATAATTGACATCGACAGGCCGCACTTCAACACCATGCTCCCGCGCATCCCGCACGATCTGGGCTGGCGCATAGAAGCCCAGTGGTTGGGCGTTCAACAGCGCGCAGGCGAATACATCTGGGTAATGCCGCTTCATCCAGGCCGACGCATAAACCAGCAATGCAAAGCTGGCCGCATGGCTTTCCGGAAAACCATATTCGCCGAAGCCTTCAATCATCGAGAAGCAGCGTTCCGCAAAGGCTTCGTCATAGCCATTGGCCTTCATGCCAGCATGGAACCTGTCGCGGAAGCTTTGAATTGTGCCCATATGCCGGAAAGTCGCCATGGCGCGACGTAGGCCGTCAGCCTCACCGGGCGTGAACCCGGCAGCAACGACAGCGATCTTCATCGCTTGCTCCTGGAATAACGGCACGCCAAGTGTGCGCCCCAGCACCTCTTTCAGCGCGGGAGAGGCATATTCCACCGGTTCCTCCTTATTCCGACGCCGGATATAAGGATGCACCATATCCCCCTGAATAGGGCCGGGCCGAACAATCGCGACCTCAATCACGAGGTCATAGAACGTGCGAGGGCGCATGCGCGGTAGGAACGCCATCTGCGCCCGGCTTTCCACCTGAAACACGCCAAGACTATCCGCCTGGCAAAGCATTTCGTATGTGGCGGGATCTTCGCGCGGCGTTGTCGCCAGGTCAAAGCGCTTGCCATAGTGCTGCTGGATCATCCCATAGCCCTTGCGGAGCGCGCTCAACATGCCGAGCGCCAGGATATCGATCTTCAGGATGCCCAGCGCATCCAGGTCGTCCTTATCCCACTCAACGACGGTGCGATCATCCATCGCCGCGTTCTCTACGGGCACAAGTTCATCCAGCCTGCCCTGGGTAATGACGAACCCGCCAACATGCTGGGAAAGATGGCGCGGAAAGCCGATCAGTTGATTGGCGATGGCAAGCGTGAGACGGAGCCGCCGGTCATTTGGGTCAAGGCCGATCTCTCGCGCCTGTTCCAAATCAACGCCTTCTAACGACCATCCCCAGGTCTGCGAAGCAAGCGCTGAGACCGTATCAGCAGAAAGCCCCATGGCTTTGCCAACCTCCCGCACCGCACTCCGCCCCCGGTAGTGAATGACGGTCGCGGCCAGGCCAGCGCGTTCACGGCCATAGCGCTTGTAGATATATTGGATGACTTCTTCGCGTCGCTCATGCTCGAAATCAATGTCGATATCGGGCGGCTCGCCACGCTCCACAGAAATGAAGCGCTCAAATAACAAGTCCGCTTCTGTGGGATTCACAGAAGTGATGCCAAGGCAGTAGCAGACGGTTGAATTCGCTGCCGATCCACGGCCTTGGCAGAGAATTCCAAGGCGCCGAGCTTCCAGTACGATGTCATACACAGTCAAGAAATAAGGCGCATAATTGAGCTGGTTGGTGAGCTTGAGCTCATGTTCAATTCCGGCGCGTACTTTCTCTGGAACGCCGCCTGGAAACCGCTGCTTAGCGCCGCGCCACGTTTCCTGCCGCAAGTACTCTTGGGGGCTCATGCCCGGCGGCACTGGCTCATCCGGGTATTCGTAGCGGAGTTCGTCCAGGCTAAATCGGCACCGGTCAGCTACTTCCAAAGTGCGGTGAACGGCGTGTTCATGGCCTTCAAACAGGCGCAGCATTTGGGCGGCGGATTTCAGGTGCCGTTCACCGTTGATTTGATGATTGCGGCCAAGTTCATCCACCGTGCAGATTAGCCGTATGCAGGAGAGGATATCTGCCAGAACCCGGCGCTCAGGCGCATGCATGAGTACATCTCCGGTGGCGACCATGGGTGCGCCAGTCTCAATCGCCAATTCAGCCAGAGCGGAGAGGCGGGCCTTGTCGTCGCCGCCAAGGGCGCGGGATGCTGCCAGATATACACGGTCACCCAATGCGGTGCGCCAATCCGCCAAGTTGCGAGCGAAGTCTGCATCTAACTCACGGGGGGCTAGCATAAGCAGGATCAAGCCATCGCCGTAATCCAACACATCGGCTGGATAGAGTTCGCATTCCCCCTTAGGTGCCCGACGTCGGCCTGTGGTGATAAGCCGGGAGAGGCGGCCATAGGCGGCACGGTCTTCCGGATATGCCAGCAGGCTCTGCCCATCTGCCAGATCCAGCCGCGCGCCAATAATGCCCCTGAGGTCAGCTCGCTTGGCACCCATATGCGCCCGCACCACACCAGCAAGACTGTTTCGGTCCGCGACGGCAACGGCGGCATGTCCCAATTCAGCTGCACGGCGGGCAATTTCCTCTGGCAGGCTTGCGCCTTCCCGGAAGCTGAATGCGGTGAGGGCTTGGAGCTCGATATAGGCGGAAGTTTTTTTTTGCAGACCTCCCGTAGAAATTTCCAGCATCAGGCAAAGAACCCATGCAGGAACCAGCGATCATCCTGCCGGTATAGCCACAACCTGTCTCTTATACACATCTGACGCTG
>CAJXVF010000022.1 GCA_913060845.1 uncultured Alphaproteobacteria bacterium
CAGCCTCCGCCGCATCAGTCGCCAGCTTGGAGGCGACGCTCCAAGCGTTACAAGCATCTGCCGCGAGCCTGGAAGCTGCACTCGGCGCTAAGTCCCGAGAAAGCCGGGAGCGGGCGCTGTCCTTGGCGGACGCGGCAACGGCTGCCGCGCGCCGGGATGATCAAATTGCAGCACTGCAAAGCGATGTCGCCGCACTGCAGTCTGCGCTTCAGGATAAATCTAGCGAGAGTGCGGCACGACAGGCGGCGTTGGACGCGGCTGAAGTCACCAATGATGCACTCGGTGTTGAACTTACCGCACTCGAGCTGCGCGTTAAGGCGTTGTCTGGAGACCTGCAGCAGTCTGAAGCAACGGGGGAGAAGGCGGCGGCGCTGGCAGGGCTGCGCGCGGCGGAAATTCAGACGCTATCTGTCGTCCTGAAAGCGGCCAATGCCGCACGCGCGACACTCGAAGATGCGCTCGCAAAGGCAGAAGGAGAGCGGGATGCGCTATCTTTGCAGGCGGCACGGCAAGCTGCGACGCTAGCAGAACTGAAAGAAAGCGGGGCTACAGCCAAGGTCTCGGCTGAATCAGACAATGCTGCGCTCGCCAAGCGCGTTCAGGTACTGGAACAGGAATTGGCCCAAGGCCTCCGTCTGATCGGGGCTGGGGAGGGGCGGCAAGCCGCACTGCTAGAGCAAGTCCAGGTGCTGCGTCAGGACTTGAAGGACGCGCAACGGGCCAGTGCTGGTGCGGATGCGGCACGGGAAGCGCTTTCGGGGCGATTGGCGGAACGGGGTGCTGCGCATACTGCCGCCATCTCCGAATACCGCTTGAGGATTGAGGCGCTTGAGGCGCAGATTTCAGCGCTGAACGCCCGAGCACGGGCGCTCCAAGAGGCAGCGGATGCGGCGGAGACCGGGTTATTGCAAGCGCGCCGTGCGGCGTCCGGAATTGAGGCGGACAAGACCCGTGCCGTTGATGAACAAAAGCGCATTGCGCGCCTGAATGATGAACTGCAAGAAAAAGTCGATAGCCTCAACAACGCCTTGGACGCCGCTTTGACAGATGCCAAGGCGCGAGGTGCCACCATTTTGCAATTGCGCGGGAAGCTGAATGCAGCGCTGGCTGCTAAGGTCGGTGAGTTGAAACGGTACCGATCTGACTTCCTGGCGCGCTTGAGCGAAGTGCTGGGCGACCGGAAAGATATCCGCGTGGTTGGGGACCGGTTTGTGCTCCAGTCAGAAGTGCTGTTCGCAACGGCTAAAGCGGAACTTGGACCGCAAGGGCAAGCGAGCATCCGTGCGGTCGCGCGGTCTCTTTCCGAAATTGTCAAAACCATTCCGGCAGATGTGGATTGGGTGCTGCGGGTGGATGGCCATACAGACCAACGCCCCATCGCCAATGAACAGTTCCCGTCAAACTGGGAGCTGTCTGTCGCTCGTGCTGTAGCTGTTGTGCGGGCGTTGGCGGATGCTGGTATTCCTGCGGACCGATTGGCAGCGGCTGGGTTCGGGCAGCATCATCCGCTCGATCAGGCTGGGTCGGCGGAAGCTAACCGGCGGAACCGACGTATTGAGTTCAAGCTGACCACCCGCTGACGCATTCGGCGACATATGCCTTTATGAAAGCAAATACAGGCGCGCAGCTTTCGCCACGCGCCCGTAAAGGTAGTCAATTATAGGGGAAGCGTCAGGCGCTACTTGCCCGATTCGGTTGATGTTGCGCCCAGGCTTGCCTGGAACATCACCACAGCTTTCGCTGGTGGCGGCGATCGGAGCGGCTGGGCCGCAGCAACAGCATCAGCCTCGCTCATGCCAGTTGCAGATGCGACTTCTCTCGCACTCTGCACTTTCTTCGCCTTTCGCGCGGGCGGTTGTGAGCGTCTGCAATGCGGCTTTGGCTTCTGCCGAAAGCACAATCTCAACACTAGGAGCCTCAACGGCTTTCGGCGCAACGGCTTCAGCAGTATTGCGCTGCTGGGACGGATGGAACGTAATGCTGCCGCGCGTCGGGGAGACGCGGACGCTCTCCTCGAGCATGTCCGACATGACTTTAATCCTTTCAAAAGCGGGCCCAGGAATTTGGACGCTTTGCGGTTCCAAAAAAGTGGTTTCCAGATAGGAGTATCGTCGGGACGACTGAATTCGCGCTTAACAGGAATCAAATAATTCCAAGCGTTGTCCGCAGCCGGTTAAGGCGTGGATTGGCCAGTGCGTGCGGGCATGAGAAAGCGGAAATCGGCACCGTCTTCAGCCTGGGTAACTTCGTCCAGGTAAAGTTTAAGATAACCGCGTTCTTGGCCCTTGTGGGTAACTGGCTTCCAACCCTTGCGACGCTCGGCAAGCACGGCCTCGTCCACCAGTAGGTCGAGACGTCGTGCCTCCACGTCCAGCACAATCCTGTCGCCGTTTTCGACCAATCCCAGTGGCCCGCCTTCCGCCGCTTCTGGCGAGATATGCAGGACAATGGTACCGAATGCCGTACCGCTCATTCGTGCGTCAGACATACGCAGCATATCTTTGACGCCCGCCTGTGCCAGCTTGCGCGGGATCGGGATATAGCCCGATTCCGGCATCCCCGGCGCACCCTTCGGCCCAGCATTCTTGAGCACCAAGATGTCGTCAGCGTTCACATCCAGGTCCGGGCTATCGAGGCGTTCGGCCATATCGGCCAAGTCATCGAATACAACGGCGCGGCCTTCATGCTTCATCAGATGGGGTGCAGCTGCGGACTGCTTAATGATCGCCCCATTGGGCGCCAGCGATCCCCGGAGTACGGCGATGCCGCCCTTCGGAAAGATTGGATCGGCAGCCGTCTTTACGACCTGTTGCCCCCAATCAGCCGGGGCAGCGTCAATATTCTTACCAAGCGTCTTGCCGGTAACAGTCAGGCAATCAGTCGCGAGCTTCTGTCGGATCTCGCGCATAATAGGTGCAGCACCACCCGCGTTGTTCAGGTCTTCCATATAATGTTGGCCGGATGGTTTTAGATCGACCAGCACTGGGATTTCATCGGAAAGCTTATCGAGCGCTTCCAGATCAACCTCAATGCCAAGCCGCCCGGCAACTGCTGTCATATGGACGAGGCCGTTGGTGGATCCACCTGTCGCCAGCAGCATCTTGAAGGCGTTGGCGAAGGCGTCGGGCGTCATGATCTGGTCCGGCGTCAACCGTTCCGCCGCCATAGCGACGGCGCGCGTTCCGGTGGCTTCAGCATGGCGGAGGCGATCTGCATGGACGGCGGGGATGGCCGCACCACCTGGCAACATCATGCCCAAAGCTTCAGACATCAGTGCCATGGTGGAGGCTGTGCCCATGACCATGCAGGTGCCTGCGGTCGGCATCAGCCGGTCGCCAGCGTCGGCAATTTCTTCGGCATCCAACTCGCCTGCGCGATGCATGCCCCACATGCGGCGGCAATCGGTGCAGGCGCCCAGACGCTCGCCACGGAAGAAGCCGGTGATCATGGGACCAGTGACTTCCAGGATGGCAGGCACGCCCGCGCTAGCCGCACCCATCAATAGGGCTGGAACGGTTTTATCGCAGCCGCCGATCAGCACGACGGCGTCCATTGGCTGGGCGCGGATCATTTCCTCTACGTCCATCGCCATCAAATTGCGCAGGAACATGGATGTCGGTGCGGAAAAGCTTTCATGGATCGAAATCACAGGGAAATCGACCGCGATGCCGCCCGCCATCATCACGCCTCGGCGGATCGCGTCCACCAATTCGGGCACGTTGCGGTGGCAGGCGTTATAGCCGGAATACGTATTGACGACGCCAATGACCGGACGTTCCAGCGCATCATCGGAATAGCCCATGGCCTTAATGAAGGCTTTGCGCATGAAGAGGGAAAACTCGGCGTCGCCATAGTTGACGAGGCCCTGTTTCATGCCGATTTTGGCGTCATCTGCACTCATGATTCTAGGCCCGGTCTGTGTTGTCAGCGATAGCGCCTACGATTTCTTCGATCCCGCCCGCCGGGTAATCATGAGCCATGCCCTTGATGATAGTCATGGTCGCACCCGGGATGCTGTTCTTGGCATCCTCGCCGCAGCCGACTGGCACCAGCGGATCATCGGACCCGTGGATGATGGTTGTTGGCGCTTTGATATCGCCCAGATGCGGCACGCGGCCATCGGCAGAAGCGATGGAGGCTAGCAATTGCCGACCATGGCCGAACGGCTTGTAGGCGCGGTCATACATAGCGCCAGCGCGGGCGGATACAGCCGCGTCATCCTTCGGAAAACCAGGGCTGCCGTTGATGCTGGCAGTTTCCAACGCTTCCGCAATGAACTCGTCACGGGAGGCATCCTGCTTGCGGACTTTGTTCAGCCAAGCCGTCGCCGCTTCTGACGGGCGCGGCAGGCCACGGCGCCCAGATGTCGCCATGATAGAGGCGAGGGACAGCGTTTTATCCGCATGGCTATATGCGAAGATTTGCGCAATGGCCCCGCCATTAGAACTGCCAACGATATGCGCCTGGGCAATGCCCATTGCGTCGAGCAGGCCTGCTGCGTCATCCGCCATGGTTTCCAGATTGTAGGGCGCGTTCACCGGTTCTTTAGCGCGGGCGGCTTTGAAAGCCGCGGGGATATCGGCAGGACCAAAATTATCGAAATCCGTCGAAAGACCGGAATCGCGATTGTCATACACAATCACATAAAAGCCGGCTTCGGCCAGTTCATTCAATAATGCTTCCGGCCAGGAAATCAGCTGCGTGCCCAACCCATTGATCATCAGCAACGGTTTGCCCGAAGCCTCCCCCCAGGTCGCGTACTCGATCTTAATTCCATTAGCGGCGACGTTTGGCATTGGGATGCGCTCCTGTAACTCGGTGATGGCGGTAGTTTAGCGGGGAATGCGTTCAGCCTTCAATGCGGCTCTACGCCTTGCACCCAGCCACAAACGTAGCCCAGCGTTCATCGGGGTCATTTGGATCAACGGGGAAATAGAGGCTGACGCGGTCTAGGACGCCATCTGCGCGGGCGCGGAGTTTGGCGGGGAGGGTGTTGAAGTCTCCGTGGATCGCGAGTTCGTCCATCAAGTGGTCGGGGACGAGGCGGGGCATTTGGTCAAACTCGCCGTTTCGCATGTGGTGGGAAAGTTGGCGGGCTTCATCGCCGGCGCCGTGGTGCTCGAACAGGCGGCGGTAGTTGGGGGTGGAGCCGTAGAACGCGATCTGCTGGCGGATTTCGGCTTCAGACTTCGCGCGCTCAGCCTCTGTGTCGCCCCATACGGCGAAGACGGGAGCGTAGAGGTCAATATCGGCAACGGTCTTGCCACGCTTGCGCGCGCCTTCATCAATCGCTGGGCGGACGACCTCATTCAAGTAGCTTCTGGAGTGCATGGGGTGGACGTGAAATCCGTCCGCAGCTTCGCCTGCCGCCCGGGCCATGCGCGGATTGAGGCCTGCTAGATAAATCGGAATATCCGGCTTGTCATTTGGGCCTGGATTGAAGAATGGGTTCATCAGTCGGAACTGATAGAACTCGCCCTGATAGTTCGGGCGTTCGTCCGTTTGGAACGTGTGCCAGATCGCGCGCATGCAATGGATATAGTCGGTAACGCGGGCTGCTGGGCGATCAAACGGCATGGATAGCCGGCGCTCCACATGGGCGCGCACCTGGGTCCCGACACCAAGGCGCAAGCGGCCTTTGCTCGCGCGCTGCACGTCCCATGCGGCTTGGGCCATGGAATAGGGGCTGCGGGCAAACGCGACGGCGATATTGGTGCCGACTTCCATGGTCTCGGTCGCGGCGGCAGCGAAGGCCAGCGGCAGGAATGGGTCGTGCTTAGCTTCAAACGTCCACACGCATTCAAAGCCCATTGTCTCCAGGCGCTTCGCCTCGGCGCCGACCTCGCCCAGGTCCATGTCGCGGATTTGTGTGTCTATCTGCACGATGAAGCCCTTGATTCGATAACCTGTTATGCTGCTGAGGATTGTAGACAGGAGACGCCGTTCATGGAAATCGAAGAATTTCGCGCCCATGCCCATGAGCTTGTGGATTGGATGGCGGACTACATGACCGGGGTTGAGGCACTGCCTGTTCGCGCTCAAGTGAAGCCTGGTGAAATTGCCGCTAAACTGCCGCTGAGCCCACCGACAGCCCCGGAGCCGATGGACGCCATTATGGCGGATTTCAAGCAGGACATACTGCTAGGTATGACCCACTGGCAGCATCCGCGGTTTTTTGCGTATTTTCCGGCAAACTCAAGCCCGCCATCCGTATTGGCGGAGATGCTAACGGCGACTTTGGGTGCGCAGGGCATGTTGTGGCAGACATCGCCTGCAGCGACCGAAATGGAAACGCGCGTCACTGATTAGCTGCGTCAGATGATCGGTCTGCCGGAAGTGTTTCACGGCGTTATCCAGGACTCCGCTTCCAGCGCGATCCTCTGCGCCATCCTCACGGCGCGTGAACGGGCGACCGGATGGCAGGCGAATGAAGCGGGATTGGCGGCAGGGCCGGAGATCGTAGTCTATACGTCGGACCAGACCCATTCAGCCACGGAAAAGGGCGCTAAAATCGCTGGGCTTGGTCGCCAAAATGTGCGGGTCATCAAAACGGACCTTGAAACCTTCGCGATGGACCCCGCAGCTTTGAGGCGGCTGTGCTGGCGGACAAAGCGGCGGGCCGAATTCCAGCCTGCTTGGTCGCGAACCTAGGTGCCACGGGTGTGGGTGCGATGGATGATTTGGCGGCACTGGGCGCTATCGCCAAGCGGCATAATATCTTCGCCCATGTGGACGCCGCCTGGGCTGGTTCCGCGCTTATCCTGGACGAATATCGGCATCTGCTGGCGGGCATCGAATATTTCGACAGCTTCGTTTTCAATTCGCACAAATGGCTGCTAACGAATTTTGATTGCTCAGCGCATTTCGTGCGGAATCCGGATGATTTGGTGCGGACTTTGGCGATCCTCCCGGTTTTCCTGAAGAGTCGGGAACATGGTGCGGTCATTGATTATCGGGATTGGTCGGTGCCACTTGGCCGTCGTTTCCGGGCGCTGAAGCTTTGGTTCGTCATTCGTAGCTATGGCGTTGACGGCCTGCAGCGGATTCTGCGCAATCATATTCAGATGGCGGCAGAATTGGAGGCGCGGATCGCTGCGTCCTCAGAATTTGCGCTCATGGCACCGCGCGTGCTGTCGCTCATAAACTTCAGATATGCGCCTTCGGGTACGGATGAGCCTGAGGCGCTAGATGCTTTGAATGAGCGCCTATTAAATGCCGTGAATGACGATGGCTTCACATATCTAACCCAGAAACGGGTGCATGGCCGCTATGTCATTCGCTTCCAGATTGGCCATACCAGTACGGAGCAAAAGCACGTCACCGAATCCTGGGATCGGATTGAAGCGATCGCAGCGACGCTTTAATGCTTAAGCGCTGATATCTGGCGTGTTGCCGCCTTCAATTTGGTCGATCATGTCTTTCAGGCGCAGTTTGCGCTTTTTCATACGCTGGACCTGCACTTGGTCAATCATCGGCTGTTCCGCCATTGTGGCGATAGCGGAATCGAGATCACGATGTTCCGCCTTCAAGCTTTCGAGCCGTGCGTGGGTTGCCAGATCAAGGTCTGCGTCTTTCAACGGGCAATCTCCTCATTGGTTAGCCTGTGGCATGCGCCAGAGGCCGCACAAAGCGAAATCAGTATGGCATGCTTGCAAGTGGACGGGTCAGAAAATCGAAATCATCCTGTGAAGAAAGCTTTAAGGCATTGTAAAGGAGAGGCATTATGAATTGTGGCAATAATCACGGGTTTTGGACCTTCGCACTTAATTTGTATGCCGTTCCAGGTGCGCAGGATGCGTTATTGACCGTGCAGGACGTCCATGGCGGTGACGTTATGGCCGTTCTTTGGGCATTGGCGGCATCGGCTGAAGGCAAGCGGCTCTCCCGTTCGGATATAGCCATCTATACCGCTGCCACTGCATCTGCAGCCCAAACTGCCATTGAGTGTAGATCATTACGCAAGCGGCTCAAATCTGGCCCAAGGGCTGCCTATACAGCTGCAAAAGCTGATGAGTTGGCAGCGGAGCGGGCCGTAGCTGCGTCCGCGCCTGATCCATTCCAAGCAGGGATCAAGTCACCGGATCAACAAGCACAGCTTACATCTTCTAATTTGGCCTTATTTCTAGATGCTCTGACGCCGCCTGTTCCGCCCACCCTTCGCGAAATGCTTATTAGGTTGCCAACAGCACAGAAGGCTTAACCTGAACGCAATAATTTCCTGCCCATAGTCTTCTTGCTAAAAGCCGCTTCCTGCCGCTGCAAGGGTACGCCAATGCAAGAGTCTTTTGAGCCGTCCGTAACGCAATCTAATGTTCTGCCGCTTGATGCGGGCGATGGCGCTGACCGGCGCCAATATCGCCGCTATCCAATACTGGAATCGGGACTGATCTATACGGCTGATGGCTGCATCGACTGCCAGGTCGTCGACCTTTCCGCCAGCGGTGTTCGGGTGCGTCCGGTTGGGAAGCTGAAAGAGCAGCAGGGTACATGCCGTTTCCTTTTGGGCCGACTTGGTGCCTTCGAAGCTGAAGTATGCTGGGAAGGCAAAGACAGCATTGGCATCCGATTTGGCGATGAGCCAGAGACGGTTGCGCAACGCTATAGTGATCTGCTCCCGCCCGACTGTTTGGCTGCAGCCTAGCTGTAGAGTTCCAAGCAAGACTTGACCATCTGACCAAGAAGGGCCATTTCAAGCCGGAAGCAATATGCTCTCCGGCTTTAACTTTTGAGGGCGAAAGGTTTTTAGAATATGTCCAAACCCGCACCGCCCTGGCTGAAGCCGTTCACTGACTACGGTCCGATCGCCGCTTTCATGGCCGGGTACTTCACCGGTGACCTGATGACTGCCACAGTCTGGCTGATGGTGGCGACGGCCATTGCCGTCATTTTAAGCTTGGTGATAGAGCGCCGTGTTCCCTGGATGCCGCTGACGACCGCAATCATCGTCGGCGTATTTGGCGGCCTGACGCTGTGGCTGAAGGATGAGAGCTTCATCAAGATGAAGCCGACGATTATCCAGCTTATTTTTGCAGGCGTTTTGCTTGGCGGGTTGGCGTTCGGAAAGTCCTTCCTGAAGCCGATGCTGCAATCCGCTTGGACCTTGAGCGACGCTGCATGGCGCACACTGACATTCCGCTTCGGTCTGTTCTTTATTGGTACAGCTGCGCTGAATGAAGTCGTTTGGCGTACCCAATCGACGGATTTTTGGGTGACATTCAAAGTCTTCGGCTTGATGGGCCTGACACTATTGTTCTTCCTTGCGCAGACACCGTTCATCCTGCGGCAAAACAAGGCTGGCGACGCGTAAGTTGGCTATCCTAAACGCCCTGTTCTTTTAATCTTCAGCACACCTTAACAGCTCCAACCGACACTCCAGCTTGTCTACTGGATGAGAGGCAATCCGTTTTTGCGGAATGCGGAGGATCAGGCTGTGCTGGCGCAATTAAAACTCTCTATTAAGCTACCTATGCTGATTGGCGCTGTGGGCGTCATGGCAGCTGGGGCTACGATGTTGGTAGGCTACCTGTCGTCCTCATCGACGATCAAGCATCAAGCCGAACGTCGTGTCGTAGAAATTGTGAGCGATCGGGCAGCCTCGATGACGCGCTGGCTTGGCGATGTCGAGCGCACGTTGTCCATCACGGCGACAAGCCCTGCAACGCTTCAGGCGATCTCTGATTTCACGGCTGCGTGGAATATCATGGGCGGATCTAGGTTCGCTGAGCTGCAATCGGCCTTTATCACCCAGAATCCTTATCCTGTCGGCGAAAAGCAAAAGATGCGAGCGTCCGGGAACCTACCGTTCTATGACGAAATGCATATCGTGCATCATCCAGAGTTTCGCAAACTGCAGGAATCCAGTGGATATTATGACATCTTCCTGTTCGATCTAGCTGGGAACATGATCTATTCGGTCCGTAAAGAATCGGACTTTGCGGCGAGCCTCAAGGATGGACCATTCAAAGGCACAGCCCTGGGCATGGTCATCATGGATGTTCTCGCCGAGCAGGATGTCGAGCATACAGCGTTCCAGGATTTCATGCCCTATGAGCCATCTGCCAGCTCGCCGTCTGCGTTTATGGCGCACATTGTCATGGATAATAACGGGGACGCTATTGGCGCTGTAGCATTTCAGCTGCCTATCAGTGCTGTTGGAGAGATCGCAGCGCAAAACACAGGACTTGGGAACACAGGCGATATTTTCGTGTTTGGCGAAGACAAGCTGCTGCGCAACGATTTCGCCGATACGGAAGCGCTGGATATCCTGACGGCTGCGCCGAACGGTGCATGGCTGCGTGCTGGAGAGGCGCCGTCGCACATGGGCGGCGCGTTCGACCGTTCTGGCGCACCGGCGCTTATCGCTACTGCTAAAGTTAAGTTTGCGGATACCAGTTGGACCTTCGTCGCAACGGAACGCCTGTCTGAGGCGATGTCAGCAGCGAATGCTGTCGCAGTCGCATCCCTGCAGACGCTTGCTGTTGTTGTTTTGCTGCTACTGATCCTCGCCGTGTTCATATCCCGATCGCTCACCAGACCGCAGCGCGAACTAACGGCGGCAATGGCGGCAATGGTAGAAGGTGACCTCACGGTAAATGCGCCCGGCCAAGACCGTGGCGATGAAATTGGCGACATGGCCAGAATGACAGCGGCCTTCCGTGACAGCATGATTGACGCCGAACGGGTTAAAGAAGCCGTTGCGGAACGTGAAACTGCGCAGATGGAACGCCGACGCGCTACGCAGCTCAGCCTATCAGAAGCGTTTGAGAACACCGTTGGTGGGGTCATCCATGCCGTCAATGCGGCATCCGAGGAACTGCACGTCTCCGCCCAATCCATGGCAGGCATGGCGCGGGCATCTGGCGCTGAAGCCAGCCGGGCTGCGGAGGCATCAGAGGCCGCTGCGGCATCAGTTGGCTCCATGGCAACATCGGCAGACCAGTTGAATGCGTCGATTACGGAGATCGCCCAACAGGTTGATGCATCATCCAGGATTGCTGACGTAGCGACAGATAAAGCCGCCCACACCAGTCAAACCGTTGAAGCACTGAGCGCAGCCGCCAATAAGATCGGTGAAGTGGTCAGCTTGATTTCAGATATCGCCGCACAAACCAACCTATTGGCGCTAAATGCCACCATTGAGGCCGCGCGTGCTGGTGAGGCCGGTAAAGGCTTCGCCGTTGTCGCGGCTGAAGTTAAATCGCTCGCGACCCAGACGACGAACGCAACAGGCGAGATTGCTGCGCAGATTGGCTCTATCCAGCAGGCGACGGAAGTCGCTGTGACGTCCATCGCCGATATCCGCGAGACGATTGATCGGATGAGCGAGACCTCCCAAAGCGTCGCCGCAGCCGTAAGCCAGCAGCGCATTGCGACCCAAGGGATCGCGACAAGTGCTAGCGGAGCATCCTCATCCTCCGGTCAAGTGGATCGCAGCATCGCGTCGGTGCGTGGTTCTGCTCTGGATACCGGCAATGCGGCTGAGCAGGTGGTTGACGCTGCACTGGAACTCGGCGGTCAGGCCGCCACATTGCAGACCGAGGTCGAGAAATTCCTGGCGACAGTGCGTGCCGCCTAACAGCTAGCTTGACTGGCGCTGGCTGGCGCACGACCCTCTTTGCTAACAAATGCAAAGAGGTACCGCCACTATGTCAAATGATCAGTCCAATCCCGCATTCATGCCCGCCCATGCGCTGAGAGACGCTTATGACGCGGGCAATTTGAGCCCAAGCGCCGTTGTTGAGGCTCAGCTTCAACGGATTGATCAATATGAGCCGCAATTGGCCGCGTTTACGGAAGTATACGCCGATGACTGTCTCTTATACACATCTCCGAGCCCACGAGACCTCTCTACATCTCGT
>CAJXVF010000023.1 GCA_913060845.1 uncultured Alphaproteobacteria bacterium
CCTCTCTATTCGTCGGCAGCGTCAGATGTGTATAAGAGACAGCTTCAAAGGTGTCATTGACGACCTGACGGACTTTTTGGTCAATCGCTTCGCCCATAACGGACTTGCCGAAGCGTTGGCGCAGAATCTTCAGCGGCGCTTTGCCGGGCCGGAAACCAGGCAGCGACACTGTCGGAGCCATTTCCTTCAGGCGATCTTCAACAGCGGCGTCAATTTCGCTCGCTTCGATCACCATTTTGTACTCGCGCTTAAGGCCTTCGGCCAGCGTTTCCGTCACCTGCATCCTGAACAATCCGTCGCCTGAGAAAGAAGATTATGTCCTAGCTTTATAGTGCCGATGGTGCGGGTGAAGGGACTCGAACCCCCACGACCGTAGGTCACCAGAACCTAAATCTGGCGCGTCTACCAATTCCGCCACACCCGCATATCGACATCGTAAAGCCGCTCCGAACCGCGCGTTCTATAGCATTCAAGCCCACTGCGAAAGGCCTGGGCGCCTGGAATCGCGCTTGCAGCCATATTTATCACGCAATCCGCTACTGTTTAGGTCGTTTGTGCACGCCAGATAACACGTGCAGCGGCATCCAATATGGCATCTGCGTCGATACGCAGCGTGCGATATAAGTCGGGCAGATTGGCGGATTGCCCAAAGCCCTCAACGCCAAGTGTGGCCACATCCCTACCCGAAGCGGCACCAATCCACCCGAGCGTCGCTGGATGCGCGTCACAGATGGTGACAAGGCCAGCACCCAGCGGTGCAGCGTCAAGCAATGTGCGGACGTGAGCGTGGTCCAGCCGATTCGCGCGCTCAGCCCGAAGCCAATCCTCATGCAAAAGGTCCGGCGACGTTATGACCAACACGCCGGCGTCCGGGCAGTCTTCCAACAGGGCAGCATGGGCCTCTAAGGCTTCAGGAACCACAGCGCCCATGGCGGCGATGATGATATCCGCTGATTTTCCAGGCGGTTTCAGCCAATACGCACCCTTCAGAACGGCCTGCTTTAGGCTCGCATCCATCTGGCGCTGGGGCTGCTCCAACCCTCTGGTCGAGAGGCGGAGGTATGAGGAGACGCCATCATCAGACAGCATTCCCTCGAATCCCGCCTGCATAATGACGGCCAGCTCGTCCACATAAGCCGGTTCATAACTGTGCAGATTAGGCAGACCCATGCCGATGAGCGAGGTTGTCTGGCTTTGGTGCGCGCCGCCCTCTGGTGCAAGCGTCACACCCGAAGGCGTGCCGACAACCATGAACTTGGCACCCTGATACAGCGCATAAATCAGTGCATCCAGACCGCGCGCGACAAAAGGATCGTAGAGCGTTCCGACCGGCAGCAACCGCCGTCCAAAAAGTGGTTCGGTCAGCCCAAGGGCCGCCAATGCCAGGAACAAATTATTTTCAGCGATGCCTAATTCCAGGTGTCGGCCTTCCGGCTTTTCTTCCCAACGCTGCGTGGACGGCACGTTTTCCGCCTTGAAGACATCCGCCTTCGGCTTTCGGCTGAACACGCCGGTGCGATTGACCCATCCGCCAAGATTGGTTGAGACCGTGACATCAGGCGAAGTCGTCACGATTCGCTCCGCCAGCTCACCGCCATTCCGGGCGACCTCAGCCAGGATGCGGCCAAAGCCTTCCTGGGTAGACGCCTTTGCTGATCCTTTAACTGCAAGGTCAGGCACCGCGATCTCTGCCTTTTTAATGGGCGGTGCGGTTTTCCGGGCAATGAAAGGCGCGGATTCGACAAGCGTTTGCAATGCCGCGGCTTGATCATCCACGCCAGCCCACGGCTCCCATTCAGCACCGTCCGGCACATTGCGGACGGCCTTAAATGTCGCCATCTGGTCGACCGTCATAAGCCCGGCATGATTGTCCTGGTGCCCTGCGAGTGGTAAGCCGAAGCCTTTGGTCGTGTAGGCGATGAAGCATGTTGGCGCATCTGTTTTGGCTGCCTCATCGAAGGCTTCCATGAGGGTTTCGAGGCAATGACCGCCCAAATCCTCCATCAACCGCGCCAGCGTTGCGTCATCCCGCTTTTCCAGAATGGCGCGAATACCGGGCTTATGGCTAATTTCATCCTCAATCCGTTCCCGCCAAGCCGCACCGCCTTTGAATGTCAGCGCAGAATAGGTGCTATTGGGGCATTCATCGATCCATGTACGCAGCGCCTTGCCGCCAGCCTCAGCAAATGCTGCTAGCTGCCGCTTGCCGTATTTCAGCTCAACGACATTCCAGTCCATAGCTTTGAATAAGCCCATGATCCGGTCAAACAGGTCGTCATTGACGACGCTATCCAAGCTTTGGCGATTGTAATCAATCACCCACCAGACATCGCGAACGTCGTGCTTCCAGCCCTCCATCAGGCATTCAGCGATATTGCCCTCGTCCAATTCCGCATCACCGACGATTGCGACCATGCGGCCAGGTTCTTCACCGGCAGCGGGGTTCTTCAGGCCTTGGTGCGCGGCCACATAATCCTGCGCCAGGGACGCAAACACCGTCATCGCAGCACCCAAACCAACAGAACCCGTGGAGAAATCCACGTCATCCGCATCTTTGCTGCGGGATGGATAGGCCTGCGCGCCGCCAAGGGCACGGAAGCGCTCCAGCTTTTCACGGGATTGGCGGCCCATCAGATATTGGATCGCGTGATAGGCTGGGCTCGCATGGGGTTTCACGGCCACCCGGTCTTGGGGGCGCAGCGCATGGAAATACAGCGCGGTCAGAATTTGCGCGCATGATGCGCTCGACGCCTGATGCCCGCCAACCTTCAGGCCATCCAGGTTTGGGCGAATATGATTGGCGTTATGGATGATCCAGCTGGACAGCCAAAGCACCCGATCCGCCAATGTCTCCATCAGTTTCACGCGATTTGATTGCGGCTTTGAATGATCAGACATGGTGGCGGTCTCCCCGAAATATATCGCCCGAGTATAGCTGGGTTCAATCAATGCATTCTTGTTTTCTTGCGCACGTACAGCTCATAATTTGCGCATTCATGCTAAAATCTATTAATGAATAGCCATATCATGCCAAATATAACGACAGACCAGACAGACTTGCGGATCCTTCGGGCGCTACAGGCAGATGCCAGCCTCAGCAATGTGGCACTCGCACAGATCGTAGGATTGTCGCCATCACCCTGCCTACGTCGGGTGCGCGCGCTGGAGGCTGCGGGCGTGATCCGCGGCCGCGCCGCCATCATCGACGCCGCTGCAGTCGGATTGCCCGTCAGCGTCTTCTTGCAAGTCACATTGGAGCGCCAGACCGAAGTCAATCTGGAAGCGTTTGAATCCGCCGTGACGGACGCTCCAGAAGTCATGGAATGCTACCTGATGACAGGCGACGCGGATTACCTTCTCCGCGTCGTCGCCCCTGACCTAGACGCGTATCACCGCTTCCTGATGGACCGCCTGACTAGCCTTCCTGGCGTTGCCAATATCAAATCCAGCTTCGCACTTAGGCAGGTTAAATATGGCTACTCTCTGCCTATCTAAGCCTATCGCTTAGCCAGCGCCTTGATGCCATTTGAGACCGGGATGATGCGGTCTGGTGCGGAGTAGGATTCGTGGTTTTGATCGATCTCTGAGAGCTTGTAGAGATAGTTGATCATCATTCCCGCAGACTGGCGCATGCCATTGCCGGACTGGTCGCCCAGCCAGTTTAGCCGCTCCATCCGCGCACCATTGGAGAGATGGAAATGGGCAACCGGATCGAGTGCACGACCACCCCGGCCCTTGCGGTTTAGCAAGTAGTCGGAGGCTAAGCGGAGCATGGGGGGTGCCAGCGCTGCAGCTAGGCCCGTGTCCTCGCTCCAGTACTCAATGGCGAGGGCGGCGGTGATGAGGTCTTGATCGGATAGGTCATCATCCAGCGGTTCGGGCGGATCGCCAGCATCGAGTGCCGCCGTTTCGCCCTCACCAGACAGGCCCGCATTAGCAGCCGCAATCGCAGCGCTGAGCGCCTTGCGCTCATCCGATGTCAGCGATGTCGCTTCGATCTCATCCGGCTTCGCGCTCATCCAGCGCGCGAGGCCCGGTATCGGCGATAGCGTCGCGAAGTTCTTCAGGTTCGGCAATTCTTGCGACAAGGCCGCAACAACGCGCTTGATCAAGAAATCGCCAAAGGAAATGCCGGCGAGGCCCTTTTGCGCATTAGAGATGGAATAGAAAATGGCGGTGTCCGCCCGGGCTGGGTCCCCGGCGGGCTTATCCATATCCAGAAGCTCCCCCACATCGCCAGCGATGCCTTGGACTAGCGCCACTTCGACAAAAATCAGCGGCTCATCAGGCATGCGAGGATGGAAGAAGGCGTAGCAACGACGATCCGAATCAAGTCGATTCTTCAGGTCGTCCCATGAGCGAATGCGATGCACCGCTTCATATTCGATCAGTTTTTCCAACAGTGCTGCAGGTGCGCCCCAATCAATTTGCTGAAGCTGGAGGAAGCCCACATCAAACCAACTGGCGAGCAGGCGTTGCAGGTCTTGCTGGAGTGGCGTCAGTACAGGTGTTTCACGCTGCCAGCCAAGCAATTCAGCCCGCATATCAACGAGGAATTTCACGCCCTCAGGTAAAGCGTTAAACTGGCGAAGCACGCGGACTCTTGGGGCTTGCAGCGCGTCGCGAAGGCGGGTTTCGGCCTTCATTCGCGCGTCGCCATCTTCAGCGCTTTGAACATCCTGGATTGCCGCATCCACGGCGGCACGGTCTACGGCGAAGCGTTCTACGAGCAGTACGGCGAAGCGGCGGCGGCCATCCTCATTCAGACCCAAATACGCCTGACCGATGGCGGCGGCGCGTGCGCGGGCCGCGACCTCCCCGCCCCGGCTGTCGACGCATTCCTGGAAGGCTGCGAGCAGGCGTTCCTCGTCGGTTTCCGGCAAGTCCGCCTTGAGATTGATTTCATTGTCCCGCCGACGCGGGCCGATTTCTTTGACCGTGCGCGCAATTTGCGCCCAGGCGCGATTGAGGACGCTGCTTGGCGCTGTCTCGGGCGCTGCAATTTGGTCCCTCATGTCGCCAGTGTCTCCAACATATGATGCGCCGCCCCCGAAGGCTGCGACAGGTCTGCGGATATGCGAAAAGAAACTCATAAAAGATGGATAGGTTCAACCCGTTACAATCGCATTACAGATAGGCAAAAACTTGGGGGCTACTTCCGTTTGCGCAGTGGCGAGACTTTGAATGCTACGTCGAGCGGCCCTGCATTTTCAAACACCAACCGCACTTTGATCTCATCATTGGCCTTCAATTGCTGTTTCAGGCCGATAAACATGAGATGCGCACCGCCGGGTTGCAGCTCGTAGCTGTCATTGGCTGGGATCACCAAACCATCTGGCAACTCGTGCATCTGGATGACATCACCATCTCGCTTCATCATGTGAATCTCTGTCATGGATGAGCAAGCGCACTCTGCGGATACGAGCCGGTCTGCGGCACCCTTGTTTTCAATCGAGAGATATCCGGCCCCTGTCGGCACGCCTTTTGGTGTTGCGCGGCTCCAAGGGTGGTCGATGCTGATGTCGCCAGCCTTATAGCTATGTGCGGCAGCAGGCAGTGCAGTGAGCGCAAGAATGAGAGCGACGGCGCGGCTGGCAGATTTCAACATCTGGAGACTCCATGCAGGTGGTTTCATCAGATATGGCGCGCGAAGGTTAAAATTCCTATGCGGCCATCTGCGCCCGCCAATAAGGCACGCCTTTGCTGGCTGCATGTTGCGCGCCACGCTCCGCCAAAAGCGCCTGGGCCAACGGCTTTCGGCCTGCTTTGACGGCGGAATCGATCAGCGCCTGCGCATAAAGGTCACGCTGGGCATGGCTACCGCCAACACGGCTCCAATCTTCCATGCAGCTAAGGAACCCATCACAAGCGCGCGCATAATCTCCATTGAAATAGGCTTGCACCGCGTCCGCCAGCGGCAAGGTGGCGTCTTGGGTGAGCTTGGCACCCCACCCGTCGCCATCTGCCCGTTCAGCCAGTGTTTGCCGGTGGCGCGCAACGGCTTCGCCGCGTCCCGTGCGGTTCAATGCGGCGGCGATATGTGTATCGGTGAAGGCGAGCAATTGATCGTCCAGGATTGTTTCCGCCTGTCCCGCCATAACCTCCCACCGGTCGCCAACATCGACGCCCGTCATCTCCAGCCGCCAAAGCAGTGCGGTTGCGTTCTGGATATCGATATATGCCGCCGAATCACCCGGATATACAGCGTTATCGAACAGATCGAGCGCGCCTTCATAGTCACCCGAATCCCAGTGGAATAATGCCCGGTGCCACCAGATATGGCGGGCCAATGGCGCACGGTCAGCCCATGCGTCCAAAGGATAGTTGAGCCACTGAATGCCCTCTGCATGCCGACCCTGCATCTCTAGAACGTGCGCGACGGAATGAATGCCCCAAATATCATCCGGGTTGCGCACAACAGACGCGCGGCCATGGCGCTCAGCGGCGGCATAATCGCCCGCCTCCTCGTAACCAAAGGCCAGCATGCCCTGATAGTGGCCGTAGCCTTCCAGGTCTTCTGTCCAGGCATGGCTGACGCGGAGCATCGAATCGCGAAGGTCCAGGCTTCGACCGCGCCAGAACAGGCTCTGTTGCTGCATCTGCTTCAGAATGAACAGGTCCACCGGCCATTCCGCCAGATGCGCATAGAATGCCGTAGACGCTGCCGCCAAATCATTGCCATGCAGGGCTTCCAGGCCAGCCAACCAACCTTGGCCGCGACTATCCAACCCCTTGGCCGCTGCCGCATCCATATGCGCTTGGATGACAGGCAGCATCTTCCGGGATTGCGCACCCATCAGCAGATAACCTTTGAGCAGTTGGGCCATCGCGCAGTCCGGGTCCACTGCAATCGCGGCGTCTGCATATTCTGCGGCGTCTGCGCGGAATTCGAAGAAGCGGGCAATGCACGTATTGAAGGCGATTACCGCCGCATCGCTTTCAGTATCAACCGGATATCCGCGAACGTCCTGGCGCATCAGTATTCCTTTGGTGTGTTTAGCGAACCACTTGTTGGCCCGGCGGCACGCCTGTGCCCCAAACCTTGAGTTCCTTGGTGCGCGGTACACGCCCGGCGGCGTGGTCTGCGCTGTTGTAGCGGCCAAGCTGCAGCACGATCTCGCTCGTGCGTCCGCCCGAAATCGCCAATCCGCCTTCCAATAGCTTCGTTGCACCCGGCGCTGTCGCCAGGACTTCGTAGCGGGCGAAGCACGGGCCGTTAGAGCTATTCTGCACCGCGATGACATATTCCAGATTGGCGCCATCTGCGCCCGCCGCTTGCTGCCAGCGGAAACTGGGCACCCCATTCCGAATCGCATTAGCACAGCGCTGGTCCGCCGCACGGTCTTCGCCCATGCGCTGCAGCACCATCGGCTCATAGCCAATCCAGGCCACAGCAAGCGCTAAAGCAAGCATGGCGATAAAGCCGATTGATATTATGGAACCGCGTCTACGCGTCATTCTTGTGTCTCTCGCCCGGTTAGGCTTTCATCACATCAGCATACCGCACAAATTACCGGAGGAAACGTCCCATGGCTGGACTGTATTTTGAAGACTTCAAAGAAGGCACAGTTTTCAAGCATGACCTGACCCGCACGGTCACCGAGATGGACAACGTGATGTTCTGCGCGTTGACCCATAACCCGCAGCCGCTGCATCTGGATGAAGAATTCGGCAAGCAGAGCGAGCATGGCGCGCGGCTGGTGAATTCATTGTTCACGCTTGGGCTGGTTATTGGTGTGTCCGTCGGCGACACAACACTTGGCACCACGGTTGGTAATCTTGGCATGACCGATTGCGCATTCCGCAACCCGGTATTCCACGGCGATACGATTCGTTCGGAAACCACGATTTTGGAAAAGCGCGAATCCAAATCCCGCCCAACCCAGGGCATCGTCACGTTTGAGCATCGCGGCATCAATCAGCACGGCAAAGAAGTCGCCTATTGCAAGCGCATGGGCCTGATGATGAAGCGCCCCGTTTAAGCTCAAAAAGGAACTGACCCCATGGACCCGCTCCGCTGCTTCCTGTTTGTGCCCGCTGATAGCGAGCGCAAATACCAGAAAGCGTCTGGCACCGCCGCCGACGCCCTTATTCTGGATCTCGAAGATTCAGTCAATCAAGACAACCTGCCCCAAGCCCGCCAGATGGCGCATGATTACCTTCTGCAAAGCCGAGACAAGCTGCGACCGCAGTCACTTTGGGTGCGCATCAACCCGCTCGACACCGATTTGAGCCTGGTTGATCTGGCAGCCGTTATGGGCGGGTCGCCGGATGGAATTATTCTGCCGAAGACGTTTTCCGCTGCAGAGGCGATCAAGCTTGATCACATGCTCTCTGCCTTGGAAGCACGGGAGAATATTCAGGTTGGCCGCACCAAAATTCTGGTGGTCGCGACAGAAACTGCACGCTCCCTCTTCACGATGGATAGCTTCGTTGGTGCCAGTGACCGCATTTACGGCATGACCTGGGGTGCGGAGGACCTATCTGCTGCACTTGGCGCATTCACGAACCAAATGGCCGACGGCGGTTATGAGGACGTATACCGCCTCGCCCGCTCCCTCTGCCTCGCCGCATGCAAAGCGGCTGAGACGGAACCGGTCGATTCGGTCTACCCAAACTTCCGGGATTTGGACGGCCTATTCAAAGAAGCCCTGCAAGGCCGCAAGACCGGGTTCACCGGCAAGGTCGCGATCCATCCAGACCAAGTCGATGTGATCAACAAGGCTTTCGCGCCGACAGAGGATGAAATCGCCTTTGCACACCGCGTGATTGGCGCGTTCAAGGATAAGGGCGGGTCCGGTACCGTTGGAATGGATGGCAAAATGCTAGACATGCCGCACTTGAAGCAGGCTCGCACCGTGCTGACCATGGCGGAGCGCAACAATGCCTGAAGCCATCCCCTTCGACGCCACCCGGCATTGGACGAAAGAACTGCCCAACGGCACGGTCGTTAAACTCCGTGAGTTTGATTTCGCTGGACCGTTTGCTGGGCGCGATCCGGCGTCGAAGATGGATGGGCCGCAGTGTTTCCGGGTAGAGCAACCGCCAGGATCCGTCGTTGAGACGCATTTCCATGTGGCGGATGAATTCCAGTTGATCGCGCTCGGCGGCGGGCGCTTGGGGCGGCACGGACTGATGCCGCTCTCCGTCCACTATTCCGGCGCTTACACGCCCTATGGCCCGATCGTGGCGGACGCGACTGATGGTGTCGTTTATTTCACCTTGCGGCCAAGGCGGGATGCGGGCGCACTGTTCTTGCCAGCGGATCGGGAGAGGATGAAACCGGCGGCCAAGCGCTTCTTTATGGCGGAGCAAGATGAGGGCGTGATTGCGTCCTCCGCACTCGCCAACTTGGAAGCGCCCAGCCTGGTTTCCGCCTATGGGCCGGATGTGACGGGTGCTGCTGCATGGCGCGCAACGCTCGGACCCGGTCAGCGTCTCACGCCACCAAAACCTGCGGGCGACGGATATTTCATCGTGGTCGCAGAAGGCGGATGGGAACATGGCGGCTCGATACTGCCGCAATGGTCCTGCGCGTTCGCGGGTCAAGGTGAAACACCGCCAGTTCTGTTAGCCGGACCAGATGGCCTCGACGCCATCATCCTCCAGTTCCCAGAACATGCGAGCACAATAGAGAAAGCCTCTCCAAACGGCGCTGACGCACACGAATGCCCGCTCTGCGGCTTCGTTTATGACGCAGCGGCAGGCCTGGAAGAGGACGGCATACCAGTCGGTACGGCGTTCGCTGACTTGCCAAACGATTGGACCTGCCCGAACTGTGACGCAGCCAAAACCGAATTTGAGGCGCTCTCATAATATGACCGATTATACGTTTGACGGCCCCGAGCCGGACTTTTCACCAAAGCCCGCCCGGTTCACGCCGCCGCCAGGCTCGGTCGATTGCCATTGCCATGTCTTCGGCCCGTTCGATCAGTTCCCCTATGCAGAAGATCGCAGCTACACGCCGCCTGCATCTGTGTTGGCGGATTATCAGGCGATGCTTGCGGCGACAGGGTTAGAACGCTCCGTCATGGTGCAGCCAAGCGTCTACGGGTTCGATAACCGCGCCAGCTTAGATGCCATGCGCAGAATGGGCGACAAGATGCGCGGCGTGATGGTCGTGCCGAGCGACGTGACCGATGCTGTCCTGCAGGACATGCATGACGCCGGTGCGCGCGGTCTCCGCTTCAACGTCGATCTGAAAGGCGGCGTTGGGTTTACTGACTTAGACACACTCACGGCGCGGATCGCGCCTTTGGGGTGGCATATACAGGTGTTCGCGAAACCATCAACTTTCCTGGAAGCAGCGCACCACCTGGAAGCCCTGCCCTGTGATGTCGTGATCGACCATATGGGCCATGTGCCAGCAGCGGATGGCGTGCATGACTTGGCGTTCCAGCGGCTGTTAGCAATGCTCAGAGACGGTCGGACTTGGGTCAAAATATCCGGTACCTATCGGATATCGGCTGAAGCGCCGCCCTATTACGACGCACTGCCCTTGGCCCGCGCGCTGATCGCTGAAGCGCCAGACAAATGCGTATTCGGAACGGATTGGCCACACCCTAACTTCACCGGCCCGATGCCGAACGACAGCGCGCTCCTGAACTTCCTGGACGACGCCAGCCCGGACGTTGAAACCCGCGACCGGATTCTACTGGATAATCCGGTGAAACTTTACGGGTTTTAGACAGAGGGTTTTTCCTGCGGCACGGGCCCTTCGTTATCATCCTCCGCAATTGACTCAATCGTGGCGACAGTCTGCGCCATGACGCTGGCGTCTGCGAATTCACCACGATCCTCTTCAGCCACAGATTCATTCCTCGTCATGCGATAAACAGTGAAGCAAATTAGAAGCACGTGGATCGACGCCGTATAGAGAAACAAGCTCGATTGCCCCCAGGCTGACATTGCAGCAGAGGCCAGTAATGGCCCGATGGCCGCGCCGATAGCAAAGGTTAGCAATAGGCCGCCCGCCGCTTCAACAAAGCCATCCTGCTCCACCATGTCATTCATGTGCGCAGCAGACAGTGCATAGAGCGGTAAAGCGAAGGTACCGAAAACAAAGATGCTAGCGAGCCTGGCAGTTTCAGACGTGTTGCCGAATACTGCGGCCCCAACGCCGCCCAAAACCGATCCAAAACAAGCAAAAATGATGACGCGGCGACGATCCATCTTGTCAGATGTGCGGCCAAGCGGCCATTGGCCAATAGCGCCAGCCAGCGCGCCAATCGCCATAAATATTGCCGCTGCCTGGGCGCTACCGCCTGCTTTTTCCGCAAACACAGGCCCCAACGACCAGAAGGGTCCGTTCGTCAGTCCAACAGCCAAAACGCCAACCACGCCAACCGGCGAGAGCTTATAGAGTTTCAGCAAACGCACGCGGACATTGGCTGGTGCTGCTGGCTGCTCCGACTTCGTCATTGCTAACGGTACGGCAGCGATGGACACCAGAATGGAAGCCAAAGCAAACAGTGAGAACGCTTTGGGATCGTCAAGCGTTACAAGTAGCTGCCCAAGACTAACCATACCCAGATTAATCACGATATAGACGGAGAACACGACGCCGCGCGTCTCGTTCGTGGCCTTCTCGTTCAGCCAACTTTCGATGACCATGAATAAAACAGCAAAGCAAATACCGGTGATAAACCGCATGCCCTGCCAGACCTGTCTCTTATACACATCTGACGCTGCCGACGAATAGAGAGGTGTAGA
>CAJXVF010000024.1 GCA_913060845.1 uncultured Alphaproteobacteria bacterium
TTGGTGCTGCCGGAGCGGAAGTTGAGGCGTTGGCGGATTATCTTGGCCAGTTTGCAGATGGCGCGGATGTCTCTCCGCCTGTTGCTGCCGCTCAACCGGCAGACGGCATGAAGCTGGCGATCAATGATCTGATGACGTTCTATCAGGAGGCCGCGAATGCCCAACCGGGTACTGCAGGCGGCATCCAGCAGATCAGCGACTGGTTCTGGACCGAAACGGTTGCGGGCGAAACGCTGCTCGCGGCGCGCAAGGTCAGCAAGACGGGAGATGATAAGCGGGTTGCGTTCGTTCTCGACCGCTTAGCGCTACCGCATATTGCGGCGGTGCATGATCGCTGAGGCGGAATTGAGTGTGACGGTCGCCTATCTGACCGTCACCTCAACCCGTCTGTTGCGGCGTTCAGCAACGCCGTCACCGGTTGCGACCAAAGTTCCAGCTTCGCCACGGGCGTAGATCAAGAATGAGTCTTCCGGCACATTGAGGCCAGAGAGGGCCGCACGCACGGCCTCTGCCCGGGCTTCACTGAGCGTCAGGTTTGTTCGGTCATCGCCCGCGCGATCGGCAAATCCTAGAATTTCTACATCTGGCGCAGGTCGGTCGAGCGCGTCTGCAGCGGCTTCCGCTAGCGTCGTGCGCGCCTCGTCCGTCAATACGGAGGAACCCGGATGCGAAAAAGACTGTGAAGAGTGCCGCCGGTTCCGGCAGCAAGGAAATTGCGCCCTTGGCGATCTTTTCATTCTCGCGCCGAGTCAGTTCAGCATCCCGCGATTCGCCGCGCTCATGCACGAATCCAGCAGCATTTGCCTTGTCGAGCAGTGTTTTCTTACCGTCACTACCGCCAAGCTCCACAGCGCCAACATGCCCGTCAGCGCTTCGCATGACCAAGCTCCAGTCAGCATCGAGGCCAGCTTCGCGGCCGGTGCCTTTCACGGCTTCAATGAACCGGTCGCGGCACCAATCCAGGTCGTCGTCTTGATGGCCTTCTTCTGCTTCCTCAAGCCAACATTCAAATGCGCCGTGCGCCTTTGCCAGATCCTTCGGTGCACGGAGCTTGCCGCCATCCAGCAGCGTCATGAGTTGGGCGCGGGCGGATGTCAGTTCATCCGTAAACTGCGGCTCGATATTATAAGCGGTTAGTTCGTGAGGATAGATCGTGACGGCGCGAGCGGCTTCAACAGAGCGATCGAGAAGCGCTTCGCATCCAGATGATCGTTCTGGGCCGCTTCTTTGTCGGCCATCAGCAGGAATTCCTGCTGTAACTGGGCGCGGTAAGGCTCAGGGTACGGCGGGATCGCGTCTTGGCGTGCAATCTGCTCCTGGCTGGTACACCCAACCAGGGCTGCCGTAGCAGCCAACAGCACCCAACGGATTTGAAACGTCATCATAGCCCCCAAGCCTGAATCATCCGGCGCAAATTCGGTAGAACCAGCGCGGGCTTTATTCTTCAGCTAGAGAGTAGCCGTGATGCGTCCCCAAGCCAAAGCACAATTTCCAGGCGCATTATTTATCGAGCGGCACATCTGTCAGTGCGACAAAGGTCGTGCCGCGAACACCCAGAATGGCGCTTGGCGTGCGGACCTGCATGGCACCGGGCTTACGTTTGGTGACGCGGCCCGAAACAAAGGCGGCGAGGCCTTTCTTTAAGTCCGTGCGCATTTCGACAGAGTCGTCGGTCTTGCCCGGCTCAAACACAAATTTCGCAATAGCGAGCTTTGCGTTTGGTCCGACCGATACACGACTATTGTCGCGGAAGGTCAGGCCAGCGCCGCTGCCAGCACCCGTAACGACGACATCATCCTTTGCAAGACGGTCGCCGACTTTTGCGGGACGGAGCGCCCCGTCACGTTCGATAGAGACTTCAACAGCAATGCGTTTGATGCGAGCGGCCCAATCAGGATTGGCGTTTGCTAACGCAGCCACTGGGCTTAGAGCCAAGGCAGCGACGGCGGCGATCAATAATGCGCGCATCTGACAGTTCTCCGTTTAGTGTTGTTCCAGCCCCGAAGCGCCTACCCGGATATTGTACCATAAGGCGCGTGTCTCATTGGGAGAGAAGTGAGGTCTCCCTGCCCATCTTCAAGCAATAACCGGGCCGCGATTTGAGTCAAAATCTGCCTATTTGCGGCAAGCTATTGATTTTTCGGCAAAATTTACGTTTTTTGCCATTGGCTGGTTCAAATTCATTCCGTTTGAACGTGACGGGGGTCACACAGGCCGCTTGGCCTTGGGCCGGTGCTGGTGTAGCGATGTTCCCAAATGCGACACGGCAAAAAAGGTCCGTTCTCATGTCTACACTGCCGAAACCATCTTTCCGTCTCCTGTTTGACTGCGTGCTGCAGGCTGAGCCGCCGAAGGTCATCGGTGAGACGCCCCAAGGCTTACGGCGGGTGATCACGATCACTGGCGGTTGGTTCGACGGACCGAATATGTCCGGCGAGGTTCTGCCCGGCGGGTCCGACTGGCAGCTCATTCGCCAGGATGGCGTCGTTAGCGTCGAATCCCGTTATATGTTGCAAACGGGTGATGGCGCGTTGATCTTTGTGCATAACCGGGGTGTTAGGGTCGCGAACCCAGAAATCAGCGCCAAGCTGGATGGCGGCGAAGATGTGGAGCCGTCGGAATACCGGTTCCGGACTACGCCAACATTTGAAACCGGTGCCGAAGAATACATGTGGCTGAATAGCGTCGTGGCAGTTGCTTCTGCGGCCCGTCGCCCGCGCGGCGCTGAACTTGCTGTGTTTGAAGTCCTTTGAATTTTCCGACTTGGCTCACTTTGGCGCGCATTCTAGCGACGCCTGTTGTTGCATTCTTGATGGCAATGGACGGGCCGCGCGGCAGCATTTTGGCCGCAGCACTATTCGCACTTGCGGCTGCTACGGATTGGCTTGATGGCTATCTGGCCAGGAAATGGAACCAAACATCTACGTTAGGTGCAATGCTTGATCCAATTGCGGACAAGCTAATTGTCGGCATCACGCTGGCAATGCTGCTGTGGCTCGGTGCGCTTAGTGGATGGCACGTGGCACCTGCGATCATCATTCTGGGCCGCGAAATTTTGGTCTCCGGCCTGCGGGAAGCCATGGCCGGGATGAACGCGCCGCGTATCCCGTCCTCATTTGCGGCGAAGATAAAAACTGCTGCTCAGATGGTTGCGCTCACGCTGCTCACACTTGGACCTGCAAGCGGCATTCTGGGCATTGTCCAGGTTGGGCAGGCGCTGCTTTGGGTGGCGGCGGGGCTGACGGCTTGGACAGGGGCATCGTATCTCCGTGCGGCCTTAACGGCACTTCGTAAGGCGGATGCGGCATGAAAGCGATCGGCATCGCGGGCTGGAGCGGATCCGGCAAGACTATGCTGGTTTCAGGCATCGTTAACGCTCTGACGGCAGCTGGCGTCAGCGTCTCCACGATCAAGCATGCGCATCGGCGGTTTGATATGGACCGCGAAGGCAAGGACAGCCATCGCCATCGCACAGCTGGGGCCGGGCAAGTCTTAGTGATTTCGCCTGAGCGGTCGGCTTTGCTGACGGAACATCGCGGAGCAGCCGAGCCATCGCTGCAGGACGCGCTTAAGATGCTGAACCCGGTGGACCTCGTGGTTATCGAAGGCTACCGGGGTGCGGGCATTCTGAAAATCGAGATTTGGCGGAGCGGTCGTGGTGGCGATCCGCTTTGGCCGGATGATCCAAATATCATCGCAGTCGCTAGTGATGTTGCAGTGGATGCATTGCCGGCGCCGCTGGGAGCGCTACCTTTATTGGACCTGGACGATCACGCCGCCGCCGCCGCATTCGTGCAGCGCCAGATGGCTTTGCTGATAGAGAGTTGATCCGATGAAGATCCTATATTTCGCATGGCTCCGAACTGAAATTGGCATGGCTGAAGAAACGGCCAGCCCGCCTGAGGCGGTCACGACTGCCGGTGAGCTGATAGACTGGCTGGCGGCACTCAGCCCGCGCCACGGGACCGCGTTTGAGAAGCGGGATAGCATTCGGGTCGCGATTGATCAGGAATTTGCCGAAACGGATTCCGTGCTTACCGGCGCTAACGAAGTGGCTTTCTTTCCGCCGGTAACAGGGGGCTAACGCCATGGCTGTTCGGGTGCAGAGCGAAGCGTTCGATCTTGGTGTTGAGACCGCAAGGCTTACCAAGGGACGGCATGACGTTGGTGCCGTCGCGAGCTTTGTTGGCATCGCGCGTGAAGATAATCCCGATGAGGGGGCTGAGCCTGTCATCGCCATGACGCTCGAACATTATCCCGGCATGACAGAACGCCAGCTTGAGGCGATTGAAGCTGAAGCCCGCAAGCGCTGGCCGCTGCTGGATTGCCTGATCGTGCACCGCTATGGCCGGTTTGAGCCGGGCGATCCCATTGTTCTGGTGATGACAGTATCCAGCCACCGTCAGGCGGCGTTTGATGCCTGTCAGTTCCTGATGGATTGGCTGAAGACAAAAGCACCATTCTGGAAACAGGAAGAAACGGCATCTGGCCAGCGCTGGGTCGCCGCCCGCAAAAGCGATGACGCCGCCGCTAAAAAATGGAGCAAGCCCGCATGACCTCAATCTCACTGGAAGCCGCCAACACAATCGTTGCGACTGCTATGGCCGAAGGCCGTCGTCACAGCTTTATGCCATTGACAGTCGCTGTTCTGGACGCGGGCGGGTGCTTAGTCGCACTGCAACGGGAAGATGGCTCCGGCATCCTTCGCCCGGACATCGCCATCGGCAAGGCTTGGGGCGCACTTGGTATGGGCGTGCCGTCGCGGTTGCTACGGGATAGGCTGTCGGATAGGCCAGCGTTTCAGGCATCGCTCGCGGCGGCGTCTGGCGGTAAGTTTGTAGCTGTGCCGGGCGGGATATTATTGCTGGGCGCTGATGAAGCCGTGATAGGTGCAGTTGGCGTCAGCGGCGATACGTCAGACAAAGATGAAGTCTGCGCCATTGCTGGGGCCAAAGCTGCGGGCATTGCTTCCTGGCCAGCGGAACCGCCAGAAAATTGGGCAGGCTCGAAACTCTAGGCCGCGGTCTCGGCACCTTCTTGCTCAGCTACCGCAGCGGCGATCGCCGGGAAGCGGGCGTCAATTTGGCCAAGCAGGTCTTCGGTTAGCGCAGAAATATCATCCGGGCGACCTTTAAGCGTGCGGGCGACGGCATCTGCCATTTCAGCCGTGAGTGCGGCGGCGCCGCTCGCTTCTTTTTCGCCGAACTGCGCCAAGTCCACCAATGCGTTTAAGCGCAGGATGACCGGCAAAAGCTTCACATGGGGCGAACCTTCGACAGCAGACCGCACGGTCGCACCGGTTTCTTTGAGCTTCCCAGTCAGGGTCGTAGCTTCGGCCTTATCCTCACCGTCAATCGCGTCTTTTAGGGAGTACGCGTAGGCGCTGAATTTTGCCGCCGCTGTCTCAATAATAGCGGCAGAGACGTTTTGATTGGCTTCAGAAAGCGCTTTTTTCAGCGTCGCCGCATCCAGTGGTTTGCCGATTGCGGTCGCTTTGAGCGTATTGGGCGGCTCAAATTGCTCAGCGCTCGATAATCCCATACTCATTTGAGCGCGTATCGGGCCAATATAGCCTTTTGCTGCGATGTATGGTTTCCGCCTGTCGCACAATAATTTCATGCGGGTGGCGACGGCCATTGCAGCAATTGGCTTGGCGATAAGGTCATCTGCGCCGGATTGTAGCGCGGCATCTACGCCTGCCTTACCGGGCTGCCAGCGCAAAACGGCGAGGCATACAAACGGGTTTTCGCCAATTTCGCCGCGCCTTAGCTTGCGAACAAACTCAAGCGCATCGCCGCCAGGCAATTGTTGATCGATCAGAACCAGGTCGTACAAACTGTCTTCAAGGGCTTCTTGCATGCCCGGGATATTCCGCCGCCACGTCACTTCCCGTGCACCTTGGAATATGAGAATCGACCGTGCGGACCCAGCAGGCTCATCCTTAGCCTCGCCAAGCAGGACACGTACACCTTCCAGCGGCCGACGCATTTTTGCACTGGGCTCATTGCTGAATGGCAGCGTTAGCTTTGGTTTCAATCCGGCATTCATACCAACACTTGTGGCAGGAATAGATTACGAGCTGTTTAATGTAGGCGGCAATTCCCATCTAACCCAAAGTGCTTTAAATCAATTGCCGACGTAACGGGACCGAACACGATGGGGCGCAAGCCGACCCAATATTTGACAGCCCTGGTGGCGCTGGCCGTTCTCGGCGCGGCTGGATGGGTGCTGAGCGAGAAGCTTAGCGACCTGCAGTTCGACCAGATCATGGAGCGCTTGCACGCGACAGCGCTGGCGGATGTCGGATTGTCATTGCTGTTCACAGTGGGCGCTTATCTGGTGCTGACGGTCTACGATTCGACCGCATTCGCTTATATCAAGCGGCCCATGCGGTTTATGCGCGTGATGTACGTGTCATTTATCGCCTATGCCTTCAGCCATACGCTCGGCTTTGGGGCTGTATCGGGCGGTTCCGTGCGCTACCGGTTTTATACGCGTTGGGGCGTCAGCACTTACGATATCGCGACGGTGCTGATTTTCGGCGGCATGGCCTATGTGCTGGGCATTGTCGCTGTCGCCGGGTTTATCGTGTTTATCAATGCAGATGATTTGGCCCGTGCCGTCGATGCGCCCATATGGGCGTCGCATTTAGCCGGGGCAGCGGCCGTAATCGTTGGCAGCAGCTACTTGATCTGGAGCATAATCGGCAAGCCATCATTCGTGCTGAAAGGCAGGCGGTTTTACCCGCCATCGCTGAAAATTGGCCTGACCCAGGTGGCGTCGGCTTGCTTGGAATGGGGTTTTGCTTCTGCCGCCTTGTTTTTCCTCCTGCCCCAAGACCTTGGCGTATCCTATTGGGGGTTCATCGGGATTTATGTGATTGGCTATATCGCCGGCATGATGAGCCAGGCGCCGGGCGGCATCGGTGTGTTTGAAGCAGCACTGCTCCTGCTGTTGCCAGAAACTGCGCCGAAGGATGCAGTGCTGGCGGCGATGTTGGTTTACCGCGCGCTATATTTCCTGCTGCCGTTCATGATCGCGCTCACCATGATGGGCTGCTCAGAAGCCCGTGGTGCAGCTCGGGCTGCCCGTAAAGGTGCGATTATCAAACACCGAAAAGACCGAGCGGTCGAGGGTAAATAAGGCTAATCGCCGGTGATTAGCCGCGTGCTGCGCCGGAAGGTTAAGTAGGCCCAAGCCCATTCCATAGCGACGGCGAAGCGGCTGCGGGCACTGCTTAAGAACAGCACATGCACAACGCTCCAAAGCCACCATGCGGGGGCACCGGATAGCTTGATCCAGCCAAAGTCCGCTACGGCTGCTGACCGGCCAATGGTCGCGAGTGATCCTCCATGTTTGTACTTGAACAGCCCTGGCGCACGTTTGCCGGAAAGTTTGGCCGCAATCACGCTTGCGGCATAAGCACCGCCTTGTTTTGCGGCTGGGGCTAGGCCGGGGACGGGGTTGCCATTCCAGGCGTCGCTGGAGGCCGTGTCACCGACGACGAAGATATTGTCCGCGCCTTCCACTGTTAGATCAGCACCAACAATCACGCGGCCAGCACGGTCTCTATCCGTGTGCAGCCAACGCCCAGCGGCTGAGGCGATGACACCAGCAGCCCAGACGACCGTACCAGCGTCAATCCGGTCCTCACCAATGGAGAGGCCGTCGGCATCGATATTCGTCACTCGGGCGCCGGTCATAACCTCAACGCCAGTGTCCTCAAGCTCAAGCTTTGTGGCGGCGGAAAGGGATTCAGGGAAAGCTGGCAGCAGCCGGTCACCTGATTGCACCAAAATCACGCGTGCAGATTCAGGCGATACATTGCGAAACTCACCGCCCATGCCGTGGTGGGCGAGTTCAGCGATGGCGCCTGCAAGCTCAACTCCGGTTGGCCCGCCGCCGACCACGGCGAAGGTTGTCAGCGCCTTGCGACGCTCAGTGTCTTCCTCGTTCTCGGCGCGCTCAAAAGCGAGCAAGATACGCCGGCGGACATCGGTCGCGTCCTCAATCTTTTTGAGGCCAGGAGCAAACGGCTCCCAGGATTCATTGCCGAAATAGCTGTGCCGAGCGCCAGTAGCAATCACAAGATGCTCGTAGGCGAGCGTGCGTCCATCTTCCAGCACGACGCAGTTTTCGTCCCGCTGCACATCTGTGACCTTACCCATCAGAACCCGTGCGTTCGGTTGGTCGCGGAAGAGTTCGCGGATCGGCGCGGCGATATCTGCAGGAGATAGGCCAGCGGTCGCGACTTGATACAGCAGCGGCTGGAACAAATGATAATTGTGCCGGTCGATTACGGCCACCCGGCAAGGCGCGTTCTTGAGCGCCCGTGCAGCCGCCACACCACCGAACCCGGCGCCGACGACGATGACATGGGGAAGCGTGTCATTCCGCCAGATTTCCCGATCAAACAGCAGCGGCAGCCGCGCCCGAAGCCAGCGCTCACCCAGTGCATCCAATGAGAAGCGGCCCGGGCCCCAGGTCAGAATGAGGCCGAGCAGCAATATCCAGTAGAGGTGATTGATGTGATCCAGATAGGTGAACTGGATGACCGCCGTCATGACAATCAGCGGTAAAGTGGCGACGCGCGTAAATAGGCCGCCGATCAGCAGCACAGGCATCGCCAGTTCGAACAGGGTGGCCGAACCGGCGGCGAGCCATACGGGCAGAAATGGCGTTTGATATTCATGCTCAAATAGAAACAGGGTCGATTGCCAATCCGCAATTTTGGTGAGACCAGAGGCAAAGAAAATGGCACCAATCCAATTGCGGATGAACAGCATCCAAGCAGGTGCGGCCCAGGCCTTTAGCCAATCAAAGAGACTGCTGAATTGTGGCGCAAACGGCAGAGCTGCACCGCCAAGCCCTCTTCGGATCAGGGCATCAACACTGATTGGTCCAGCGCCGGCCAGCAGAAACCAAACCCCCAGCACGGCCCAGTGCAAGTTCAAATCCAGCGGCTGATAGACGGTCTGGATTACCATTGCCATTGCGGCCAATAAAGCGCTAGCCAGGCGTGTCAACAATCCAAGCGACAACAGCAATCCAGCGCCCAGCTCCACGCTGATGCCTAAGATTGTCGCGACGGCGGGCGAGGTCCATGAAACTGGATACTCATTTGCCGCCAGGAACATCGCCTGGTCCAGATTACTGAGCTTAATAATACCGGATGCTATGAACGGCTGGGCCAGCAGCACCCGCAGGAGAAGGTCAAATCCAGGCCATACAGTGAGTTCTGCGACGCGTCGGAATCCCAATAGATTGCGGGCTCGGCCAGTCCAGAATTGTCCGATATGGTTTGGCGCTTTGGATGCTTCAGTCATTGATGATCCCCCCGGACCTGAAGATTGCTATGCATCAGAGATAGCCGTCCTGGTGGCCTGGCGCTCATCACGCCTCCGCGATGGCGGCGTGAGGGGCGCTCGGGCTATAGTGCAACGAAACCGCCCTTAGATCCGTTTGGAAACCATAATGACTTTACCCGCTACAAATCCCCGCCCCATGGATGGCGTCCGCGTCCTTGATATTGCGACGTTTATTGCTGCACCGATGGCGGCCTCGATCATGGGCGAGTTCGGCGCGGACGTGATCAAGATTGAGCAACCCAGCAAAGATGGGCAAGCTGGCGGCGATCCTTGGCGGCGCTATGGCACGGCGTCCAAACGGGAAGATTCAAGCCTTGCATGGCTGACGGAAGCGCGGAACAAGCGCTCGATCACGCTGAACCTGCGGGCACCAGAAGGGGCCGAAATTTTCAAACGCCTTGTCGCTGAGGCTGATGTCGTCACGGAGAATTTTCGCCCTGGCACCTTGGCGAAATGGGGCCTGGGTTATGACGTGTTGGCCGAAATCAACCCGCGCTTGGTGATGTTGAGCGTATCCGGATATGGCCAGACAGGGCCTTACAAAGATCGCCCCGGGTTCGCGCGCATCGCCCATGCATTTGGCGGCCTGACGCATCTGGCAGGCATGCCTGGCGGCCCGCCAGTAACGCCGGGTTCGACCTCTCTCGGCGATTACATGACGGGGATGTATGGGGCGATTGGCGTTCTGATGGCTCTGCGTGAGCGGGACAAGTCTGGCCTTGGGCAGACGGTGGACTTGGCGCTCTACGAAAGTGTATTCCGCGCGCTGGACGAATTGGTTCCAGCCTATGCAGCAACCGGGTATGTGCGCGGGCGGGAAGGCATCGGCACCGCCAACGCTTGCCCCCATGGCCATTTTGAATGTGGGGACGGACGCTGGGTTGCCATCGCCTGCACCAATGACAAAATGTTTGACCGTTTGTCCAAGGCCATGCAGCAGCCGGACCTTGCGAGTGCGGCCCAATATGGCCGCGTCGCCAACAGGCTGGCAGAGCGCGATATCGTCGATGGCCTGGTCTCAGATTGGACGAAATCCATGGACCGCGACGGGGTCGTCGCCGCATGCGTTGCATCAGAAGTCCCAATTGGTGCCGTGAACGCTATTGATGAGATTTTTGAGGACCCGCATTTCAAAGCCCGCGGCAATCTCGTCATCGTTGATGATCCTTTGACCGGGCCTGTAACTGTGCCCGGTGTTTCACCGCGTTTATCCCGTACACCAGGGCGTATCGACAATCTGGGTCCAGCGCTGGCTAATGCGAATGGTGCCGTCTACAGCGACTTGTTGGGCCTGTCGGCGGATGAAATTGCAAAACTGCAGGAGAAGGGCGTCATTTGATGGATACAGCCAATGTCGGCGAGGTTATTCCGTTTGATACGTTTGCATTGCGCGCTGGTGCTGCACTCATGCTGGGCGTGCTGGTTGGCCTGGATCGTGAAGTCAAACGTAAGCCACTGGGCGCGCGCGCCTATGCGCTGATCGCGCTTGGCTCGGCTTGTTTTATGATGGTCACGTTGAATTTTGCGCTTGGGCCAACGGCGCTTGAGCGCGGAATTGGTATTGACCCGAGCCAGTTGATCCAGGGCTTGGTCGGCGGCATCGGCTTCCTTGGAGCAGGCGCCATTATTGGCGGCGGCAGCGATGGACGTTTGCGCGGTGTTGGCAGTGGTGCTGCGATCTGGGTCGTCGGCGGCGTTGGCGTTGCTTGTGGCCTTGGATATTTGGCAGAGGCGGCGTTTATGGCCGCTCTAACCTTCCTGATCTTGTTCATCGGCGACTGGTGTGATGCGAATCTGAGCATCAAGGACGCCGTGGATAAGGTGGCGGAAAAGGACGAGGGATAAAACCATAGGGGCTTGGGGCTTCGACGATTGAATGTATTGCATTCTGCCAATCGCCCGACGCATGCTTTTGAACATGTGTAGATGGCTTGCCTATCAGGGGCCGACCCTGGCGTTAGATGCGCTTTTGATCCATCCGGAAAACGCGCTGGTCCGGCAAGCGTTGGCAGCACGTCATGGGGTGACGCCTGTAAATGGGGATGGGTTTGGGCTGGCCTGGTGGGGCAAAAAACCAGAGCCTGGGCTGTTCCGAGATACGCTCCCGGCATGGAACGACGCCAATTTGTTGAGCCTGGCAGAGCAGATCACGGCCCGCCAGTTTTTCGCCCATGTGCGGGCATCTACGGGCACAGAAACCAGCCGCAGCAATTGTCATCCCTTCCTGTTCAGCCCCCACTGAGTGGTCGGTGTGTAATGTTAGTGCATAGACGGTCTTTGCTCTAGGGGCATGACTGCCTCCGGGGCTGGCGGCCGCCAGCCCAAAGCGCTGT
>CAJXVF010000025.1 GCA_913060845.1 uncultured Alphaproteobacteria bacterium
AAACACAAAGCCTGATTGGTACGTTTTTTGGTACACTTTTGGCTTAATTAATTTTAGCTCGGTTTTCTCCCAGTGGCTCCTCAGGCGTCGTCTCGATAGTTCGAGTCAGTTTGATTCTAGTTTTCGTGGGTCCCAAACGAAACCAATCTCATCTAGCCTCTGAAGACCCTCTGCCGTAAGGGTGTTTTTATTTCGCCGTTGGACGCTAAACAATTGCCCTAGGCTGTGATCACCCTCGTTGTAACCGAATGGAGCGACGCAGTGTCCTTCGCGCCCCTGATGAAGCCTCAGGGCAGCAAATCCGGCCTCGCAAGCAGAGTGAACTGAGGCACGCGCTGGTTTTCAGCCGAAATACCGATGCCAGTATCCTGAATTTCGGCGCGCACTGTGATGCGCCCGTCCATTGGCCGGATTGCAGCGGATATCTTGACAGCGACGCTGCCTTCGCTGGTGAATTTGATAGCGTTGCCGATCAGATTATTCAGCACTTGGCGCAGACGAATGCTGTCACTGCTGAGATCATCGATATTGCCAGTATCAGCGCGAACGTTGAATTCCAGGCCCTTTTCTGCCGCGTTTGGCCCCCAGAGCGCTTCTGTCGACCGGACCAGCTCGGAAAGTGAGAACTCGGTTTCCTCCAGCGCGATATGGCCCGCCTCAACCTTGGACAGGTCCAGGATATCATTCAGCAGGTTCAGCAATGTCTGACCAGAATCACGGATGGTATGCACCATCTGTAACTGGTCCCGCGTGAGGTCTGTGCGCGCCAACTGCGCCGTTAATCCCAGCACGCCGTTCATGGGGGTGCGCAATTCATGGCTCATGGAGGCCAGGAATTCAGACTTGGCCTGGGTCGCGGTTTCAGCTTCGCGCATCAGCGCTGATTGATTTATGGCGATGGCGGCGAGGGCCAGCATAGCCAGCACGATTGCGCCGCCGATGATCGCCAATACTATTACACCCCCGTCGAGGCCTTCGACTGGTGAAGACGGATTGAGCGCTGTGACGAAGTATGTCGCACTCATGCCAGTGTAATGCATGGCGGAAATTGACAGGCCCATCACTGCAGCGCTGCCAATGCGTTTCAAACCTGATGATGTGCGTGAGGCTGATTTCCGCCCATCGCGGTCTTTCAAGAGCTGCCAGAGTGCGCTTGTTGATAGGCCGACGGCGACAAGAACAGAGGCAAGGAACAGCAACGGATCATATTTGACGACAGCTTCGAGCCGCATTGCCGCCATGCCGATGTAATGCATGCCGCCAATACCGGCCCCAAGCACCAGTCCGCCGCTCAGCATCGCGCCAATGTTCTGCCGTGCAGACGCCGCGATGAGGAATGCGCCGCCACTTGCGAGTATCGCTATCAATACGGATGCGACCGTCAATACCGGTTCGAACAGGATCGTTTGCGGCATCTTCAGTGCTAGCATTCCGGTGAAATGCATGGCCCAAATGCCCGCGCCCATGGATGTTGCACCGACAAGCAGGCGGATTAGCCGGACAGTGCGAGTCGGCGCGCTTATGATGCTGCTGACAGAGTGAAATGCTGTGTAGGAGGCGAGAATTGCTATCAAAATGGATAGGCCGGCCAGCTTCAGGTCGTGACTATACTCGAGGCAGGATTCTATGATCCATGCCTTGTCAGATCCGGCGATAAACCAGCGATCAAACACCTAAAAACTCCTGCAGGCCTGCGCGTTGTGCGCGTCCTGATCTGGAGTGTCCGCTTGTTGGTCCTAAAGACGGCTTAATTCAGGGGTCAGTGCCTAAATTCCGAATGTATTCTACAGAACAACGCCACTGGTACGGAGGGCGGCGATTGCGGCGTCGCGCATGCCAAAATCTTTCAGTACGCTGTCTGCGTCGGCCCCAAGTCGTGGAGCGGAGGATTTTGCGGCCGGCATGGATCCGTTGGCCTTGAATCCTAGCGTTGGTGCCTGGGTTTTTCGGTTGGTGCCGGAGATCGCGTATTCCTGCATCAATCCGCGTTGCTGAATCTGTGGAGAATTCATCGCCTCGCCGATATCGCGCACGCGGCCTGCGGGGACATCTGCTGCAGACAGCTTTTCTTCCCAGGCGTCCGCAGTGTCAGTCAGAAATGCTTCGGCCAGGACTTGACGGAGTGCTGGGGCGTTCGCTTTTTTGGCGTCGCGGTCGGCAAAGCGCGGGTCTGTCGCTAGGTCTTCGCGGCCAATGGCTTGGAGGAGGCGAGGGTATTGGCGCTCATTATTGGCGGCAAGGGCCAGGTCGCCGTGCTTGGTTTTGAATACGCCAGATGTCGGGCTGCCACTAAAGGCTTCGTTGCCGCTGGCCTGCGGAATGTTCCCGGATGTGGCTGCACCCGTCATATGTGACGCCATCAACAGCAACGCTGAATCCAACATTGCCACATCGACACGCTGACCTTTGCCAGTGCGATCTTTCTCCATTAGCGCGGATAACACAGCGAATGCGCCATTCATGCCGGTCGCATAGTCCACATAGGGTGCGCCGACTTTGTTTGGCAGCGTCTCCGGGTCCCCAGTGAGCTGCATGATGCCGGATACAGCCTGGATCACATGGTCATAAGCTGGTCTCCCGCCCATCGGCCCATCCTGGCCATAAGCAGACAGCGATGCGTAGACGATGCTGGGATTGCGCGCTTGCACGGTCGCCACATCAAGGCCGAGCCGGGCCGCGGTGCCAGGGCGGAAGTTTTCCAGGAACACATCAGCCTGGCCGATCATATCCAGTACCAGGGCCACGCCCGCTGGCTGCTTCAAATCAATGGCGATAGAGCGCTTGCCAGCGTTTTGGGTTAGGAAGCCAGACGCAAGGCCAGCGTCAGACAAAGCCGCGTCCGGGCCGCCGATGCGTGCCCAGTCGCCGCCATCCTGTGGCTCGACCTTAATGACGTCCGCGCCTAGAAGGCCGAGCTGATAAGAACAGTAAGGGCCAGCCAGGACTTGGGTTAAGTCAATGACTTTACGGCCTTTAAGGGGCGCAAACATCGCATCGATCCTCTATTTCAGGCCCCATCAAACACTGACGGAACCGATTCAGATGATCAACGATACCCGACTTCGAGGATTTCGTAATAGCGTGCGCCAGCCGGGGCCTGAACTTCGATCTGATCGCCTTTGGATTTACCGATCATCGCCCGCGCAATTGGGGAGGTGATAGATATCCGACCAGTGGCGATATCAGATTCTTCTGCGCCAACAATCTGATACTCAGTTTCCTCGTCAGACTCTTCATCAACCACCTTGACGGTGGCACCGAAGCGGACCGTATCACCAGACATGGTTGAAGGGTCGATCACATGGGCGCGGCTGGTTTTATCTTCCAGTTCCGCGATGCGGCCTTCGATGAAGGATTGCTTTTCTTTTGCAGCATGATACTCGGCGTTTTCTGACAAATCGCCGTGTTCGCGCGCCTCCGCAATCGCCCGAATAACAGTCGGGCGATCATCGCCCTTCAAACGCTTTAGTTCTTCCTGGAGGGTCGAAAGGCCCCCCGGGGTCATTGGCACACGTTCCATTAGATACTCCGTCCCAATTTGCCGGACGATCTTTACGCCGCCCGTACAAAAATAATATCCGCCGCGAACGAAAGTTCACGGCGGCTCACCTAATTCGAGTCTGCGCTCTCCCAGAAACGCAGCGCCAGCTTTATGCTCGCATTAGGCAAAATAGGACTGCAAGGGTTTAACTTCAAGCGCGCCGTCGCGCATTGCTGAAATTGCTTGCACAGCAGCGATCGCTCCGGCAGCGGTTGTGTAATAGGGAACGCGCTCCAAAAGCGCCGCGCGCCGCATGCTGAAGCTGTCACGAATGGCACCTGCGCCCTCCGTCGTGTTGATCACGAGCTGCACTTCGCCAGATTTGATTTTATCAACGATGTGCGGCCTTTGCGCGTCCAGTACTTTGTGCACGCGCTCAACAGTAACGCCTTCTGCTGTAAGGAAATCTGCCGTGCCGCTGGTCGCCAGCACTTTGAAGCCCATCGCATTCATGCGGCGGGCGGCTGAGACCATCAAGGGTTTGTCGTGATCGCGAACGGAGATGAAAATGGCACCCTCAAGCGGCAGCACCACGCCAGCGCCAAGCTGAGATTTGGCGAATGCACGCCCGAAATCTTGGTCGATTCCCATGGCCTCGCCCGTCGAGCGCATTTCTGGGCCGAGCAAGATATCCACACCTGGGAAACGCGCAAACGGGAATACGGCTTCTTTGACCGAAACTTGGTCTGGCGTTGGATTAAGCGGCGGCAGGTCTCTGAGCTTCTCGCCAGCCATGGCGCGCGCCGCTAGTTTAGCCACCTGCACGCCTGTCGCCTTCGCCACAAACGGCGCTGTGCGGCTGGCGCGTGGATTGACTTCCAGCACGTAGATTGCGTCTTCTTCGCCGTCTCCACCTGGCTTTACCGCAAACTGGGCGTTCATCAGGCCTTTGACCTTGAGCGCTTTGCCCATGGCGATGATCTGGCGGCTGATTTCAGCGACTGTGGCTGGCTCCAGGCTATGGGGCGGGATCGCGCAGGCGCTGTCGCCGGAATGCACGCCAGCTTCCTCAATATGCTCCATGACGCCCGCAACTTGGACATCCTCGCCATCGCCCAGCGCATCGACGTCGACCTCAATGGCGTCCGCCAAGTAACGGTCGACCAGCACAGGGTTATCGCCAGATGCTTGCACGGCCGTCCGCATATAACGGCGGAGGTCTGCAGCGTCATGGACAATTTCCATGGCCCGGCCACCAAGCACGTAGGATGGGCGCAGCAGCACGGGATAGCCGATACGTTCAGCGATTGCCTCAGCTTCATCAGCATTCGTTGCAGTGCCGTTGGGCGGCTGACGCAGGTTCAGGTCTGTCAGCAATTGCTGGAAGCGTTGACGGTCTTCCGCCAGATCAATCGCGTCTGGGGAGGTGCCAAGGATCGGTACGCCTGCTTCTTCAAGCGCGGCTGCAAGTTTCAGCGGGGTTTGGCCGCCAAACTGCACGATCACGCCTAGGAGCTCGCCCTTGGAGGCTTCCAATTGCGCGATTTCCAGCACGTCTTCCGCCGTCAACGGCTCAAAATAGAGCCTGTCGGAGGTGTCATAGTCCGTGGAGACTGTTTCCGGGTTGCAGTTGACCATGATGGTCTCATACCCGGCCTCTGACAGCGCATAAGCGGCGTGGACGCAGCAGTAATCGAACTCGATGCCCTGGCCGATGCGGTTTGGACCGCCGCCAAGGATCATGATCTTTTTGGCGTCGGACACATCCGCTTCGCATTCAGGCTCGGCTGCGCCTGGGTCTTCGTAGCAGGAGTAGAGATATGAGGTAGAGGACGCGAATTCAGCCGCGCAGGTATCAATGCGTTTGTAGACGGGCTTCACATTCAGGCCATGGCGATGCGCCCGGACCTGAAGCGCCGTCTGGCCGATCAATTGGCCCAAGCGAGCGTCGGAGAAGCCGAGCCGCTTCAGGCGCGCCATACCTATCCGGGTGGTGGGGAGGCCGTGTGCCCGCACGATTTCTTCTTCATCGACCAGTGCTTTGATCTGGCCGAGGAACCAGGGATCATAGCTGGTGACGCGCCCGATTTCTTCAGACGATAGCCCATGCCGGAAGCCTTGGGCGATGGTGATGCCCCGGTCTGGCGCGGGTTTTGCGAGTGCAGCGATGATAGCGTCGCGATCTGGCGCACCTTCGATCTCGATCTCATTCAGCCCGTCGAGGCCCGTTTCCAGGCTCCGCAGCGCCTTTTGGTAGGCTTCGGGGAAGGAGCGGCCAATGGCCATCGCTTCACCAACGGATTTCATGGAGGTGGTGAGATATGGGTCAGCGCCCGCGAACTTCTCAAACGTGAAGCGCGGGATTTTGACGACGACATAGTCCAGCGTCGGCTCAAAGCTTGCCGGCGTGACTTGTGTGATGTCGTTGTCGAGCTCGTCCAACGTGTAGCCAATGGCCAGCTTCGCCGCGATCTTTGCAATCGGGAACCCGGTTGCTTTGGAGGCAAGCGCTGATGAGCGTGACACGCGCGGGTTCATTTCGATAACAACGAGCGTGCCGTCTTTCGGGTTGACCGCGAACTGAACGTTTGACCCACCAGTATCGACGCCGATTTCCCGCAGAACCGCGATAGAGGCGTCCCGCATAATCTGGAATTCTTTGTCTGTCAGCGTCAGCGCTGGGGCGACCGTAACCGAATCACCGGTGTGGATGCCCATGGGGTCCACGTTTTCGATGGCGCACACGATGATGCAGTTGTCGGCGTGGTCGCGCACGACCTCCATCTCGAACTCTTTCCAGCCGAGTACAGATTGCTCAACCAGCACTTCGCCGATGGGGGATGCGTCTATGCCGCCGCGCACGATGTCTTCGAACTCGTCACGGTTATAGGCGATGCCACCGCCAGCGCCGCCTAATGTGAAGGATGGGCGGATGATGAGCGGTAGGCCGATCCGCTCCATTTCCTTGAAGCCAGTCGCCATATCGCGGACAACAGCACTTGTTGGCGTGGCGAGGCCAATCTTGTCCATGGCGTCACGGAAAAGCTGGCGATCTTCGGCTTTCGCAATCGCGTCTTGGCGGGCACCGATCAGCTCAACGCCGTGCTTCTCCAGCGCGCCGGAATCAGCCAGCGCCAGCGCTGTGTTCAGTGCCGTTTGGCCGCCCATGGTGGGCAGCAGCGCATCCGGTTTTTCCTTGGCGATGATCTTTTCGACCATCTCCGGCGTGATCGGCTCGATATATGTGGCGTCGGCAAATTCCGGGTCCGTCATGATGGTGGCGGGGTTGGAGTTCACCAGGATGACGCGGTAGCCCTCCTCACGGAGCGCTTTACACGCCTGGGCGCCGGAATAGTCGAACTCGCAGGCCTGGCCAATAACAATTGGCCCGGCGCCGATGATCATGATCGACTTGATGTCTGTACGTTTAGGCATGCTGGTCAATCGCCTCGATAAACCGGTCGAACAAATGGCGGCTGTCATGAGGGCCTGGAGAGGCCTCAGGATGGTATTGGACGGAGAAGATTGGCTTGCCCTGAACGGCAATGCCCTCAACGGAGCTATCGAACAGGCTGGAATGGGTCTCGATCACCCCGTCTGGCAGGCTGTCACGCATCACCGCAAACCCATGATTCTGGCTGGTGATCTCCACCTTGCCCGTCGCCAATTCCTTCACCGGATGGTTAGCACCTCGGTGGCCGATAGCCATCTTGTCCGTCTTAGCGCCAAGCGCCAGGGACAGAAGTTGGTGGCCAAGGCAGATGCCGAAGATCGGTACGCCAGCTTGGATCAGCGCCTGCAGACAAGGTACGGCGTATTCCGCCGTCGCTGCCGGATCACCTGGGCCATTCGAGAGAAACACACCGTCTGGCTTGCGGCCCATGATTTCTGAAGCCGTCGCCGTCGCCGGGACCACTTCTACGTCACAGCCGCGTTCGGCCAGATGGCGGAGAATATTGTGCTTGGCGCCATAATCAATGGCGATCACTTTGCGCTTTGGTGCTGTCTGCTGCCCATAGCCTTCGCCTAGTTTCCAAACCGTTTGGTTCCAATTGTAGGCTTTGCTGCAGGTAACTTCTTTGGCAAGGTCCATGCCTTCAAGGCCGGGCCAGCCTTTGGCTTCAACCACAGCGTCTTGAATGTCTGGTGCTGCATCGCCGCCATTAATCACGACGCCTGTCGGCGCGCCCATATCGCGGATGCGGCGGGTCAGGCGGCGGGTATCAAGCCCGGCGAGGCCAACCAAGTTCATGCGCGCTAACCAAGCGTCAATGTGCTCGGCACTACGGAAGTTGGATGGGTCCGTCGGGTCCATCCGCATGATGGCACCGCGGCTAGCGGGCACGCTCGTTTCCATATCTTCAGGATTTGTGCCGACAATGCCGATATGTGGGAACGTGAATGTCACGATCTGGCCGGCAAAGGAGGGGTCTGTCAGGGTTTCCTGATAGCCGGTCATGGAGGTGACGAAGCACACCTCACCAACTGCCGCCCCCTTGGCACCAAGGCCAAAGCCTCTAAGTACCGTTCCATCGGCGAGCACAAGCGCGCCTGTGCGCACAGGGTCTACACCCGGATCGCGCGCATCAATAACGGGCGTATCCCCTGTGGGAGACGCCTTATTGCCGGATGATTCCGCCATACTTCTGGGAGACCTTCTTGGACCTTGGCGCAGGTACTGGCAGCGCGCGCCTTCGCGTCGTTACCGTGCAGCCCTTGCAAAACTTCCTGTTAATAGGCAAATGAGGGGCAAGCGTCAAGCTGCCAGGAAATCATAATATCCTGCAATAACAACACGTTGACGCTAAAGCGCCAAGGGCGACGAGTCGCCGCGCTTCAGGAGCCAGACATGCTAAGAGACGACCTTAAATCCGCAATGAAGGACGCTATGCGCAATAAGCGTCCGGTTGAACTTTCGACCATCCGCTTGATTTTAGCCGCAATTAAGGACCGTGACATCGCCAATCGGAGCGATGGCTCCCGCGAGGGCGTGAGTGATGCTTCGATCCAGGAGTTGCTGCAAAAAATGGTCAAGCAGCGCAACGAATCGATCAAAATGTATGAGCAAGGCGGCCGCCTGGAATTGGCAGAGGCCGAGCAAGCTGAGATCGTCGTTATTCAAGGCTTCCTGCCGGAACAGATGGACGAGGCCGCCATGGCTGCCGCCGTCGATAAAGCGATTGCGGATTCGGGCGCTGCTTCCATTAAGGACATGGGCAAGGTCATGGGCGCGCTTAAATCCGGCAATGCGGGCGCTATGGATATGCAGGCCGCGTCAGCCCTGGTGAAACAACGCTTAGCGGCCAAATAGGAGCGTGTTGGCTTGAGCCTCCCCCCGCATTTCCTTGAAGAGTTAAAGCAGCGCGTCTCGGTGAGCGATATCGTGCAGCGGCGCGTGAAACTCATCAAACGCGGGCGGGAATTTGTTGGGCTGTCGCCGTTTAACGCGGAGAAGTCACCGTCGTTCACCGTGAATGACGAGAAAGGCTTCTATCACTGCTTTTCGTCCGGCGAGCATGGCGACATCCTTTCATTTTTGATGAACGTCGAAGGCATGGCGTTCATGGAAGCAGTGGAGACTTGCGCAGGTCTCGCCGGCATGGATGTGCCGCAAGAAACGCCGGAAGAGCATGCGAGGGCTGAACAAGCCAAAGGCATGCGGGAAGCAAATACGGCGGCAGCGCATTTCTTCGAGCAGCAATTGCGCATGCCCCACGGTGCGGAAGCGCTGACCTATCTGCAGCGGCGCGGATTGGCGGAGCCGACCATGCGCCGGTTCCAGCTTGGATATGCGCCTGCGGACCGCATGGCCGTCATCGCCTATCTGCGTCGTGAAGGCTATGAGGATGAGGTGCTTGTCGAGGCTGGTCTGGCGCGAAAATCCGATGACGGTCGCGTCTATGGTTATTTCAAGGACCGCGTGATCTTCCCGATTATGGATGCGCGTGGCCGCTGCATCGCTTTTGGCGCCCGGGCCCTTGGCGATGCGCAGCCGAAATACCTAAATTCACCCGACAGCCCACTATTTCAGAAGGGCGACACGCTCTATGGCCTCGATCTGGCGCGGGAGCCCGGGCATAAGGCGGGCGAGATCGTTGTCGTCGAGGGCTATATGGATGTGATTGCGCTCAGCGAAGCGGGCATCCCGAATGCTGTTGCACCACTCGGCACTGCGATCACGGAAAATCAGATCAAGCGGCTCTGGAAGATTGCGGCCAGGCCAACGCTTTGCATGGATGGCGATGCGGCTGGCCGGCGCGCTGCTGGTCGTGCTGCGCTCCGATGCCTGCCGATCCTGGTTCCCGGTCGTAGCCTTAAGTTCACGCTGCTGACCGGTGGCCAGGACCCCGACGAGATGGTGCGGGAGAACGGCGCTGAAGCTCTGAATGAAGCGTTCGCAAATGCGGAAAGCCTAGCTGACATAATCTGGACAGATGCACTGTCTGAAATCGATGCGGCGCAGCCAGAACAGCGGGCGGCGTTCGACAAACGCCTGCATGAGCTGGCGCGCGGCATCCAGGATGAAACGGTCCGTCGCTACTTCACTGATGAAGTCCGCAATCGCCTTCGCCAAGCCTTTGGTCAGGAGCAGCCGCAGCAGCGCTCCTATGATCGCTACAATGGTCGTGGTGATAGCTGGAAGAAGCGCGACCAGGGCCCGCCAGCGCGCCGTTTGCCACGCCCGGCAGCGGGTGCCCGTGTTGCTGCGCGCTCTATCGGCGAAGGCCGATTGGTCTTTGTATTGCTGCAGCGGCCTGATCTGGCGGAGCCTTTGGCGGAACGCTTGGCCTTGATCCGATTCGCGGATCCGGCGCTTGACAGTCTCCGGGCGGCGCTCGTACAGAATATTGTGCATGTTCCTGGTATTGACGCTGGGGCTTTGCGCAACCATCTAATGAATGCCGGTCTGACGCGGACTTTGTCTCTGCTGGATGCAGATATAAAGCGCCGACGCCCGCCTGGAGTTTTGCAAGAAAACGAGGCGGACATGGCTATTTGGCTTGATCAAGCCATCTCCGCAATGGAACGAGATGAGGTCAATCAGGAGATTCAGCGGCGCGCGCGATCATTGAATATGCAGGATGATAGGGCGTTGCAGGCGCTTGACTCAGAAATGCAGGCAGTCTTCCGAGAACGGTAATCAAACAGCCGTCCTCTTGAAAAGTTTGAAAATAATGCGTTAACCAATACGCCCTTATAGAGCATGATTGGGGCCGTTTACGCGATTCGGCATCTGGCGTTGGCTGGAGAAGGCGGAGAGAGAATGGCGACTAAAGCAAAAAAAGCGACGGCTGCGGCAACCAATTCCGCGCCAAAGAAAGCCAAGACAGACAAAACCGCTAAGGCCGTTAAGCCTGGTGAAGAGGCGGCAGATCGCCTGCAGCTCGACGATAGCGCTGCAATCAAGAAGCTTCTCGCCGCCGCCAAAGAACGCGGTTCCGTCACCTATGACGAACTGAACGCCGCTCTGCCGCCAGAAGAAGTATCTTCTGAGCAGATCGAAGACGTCATGGCCGCCCTGTCGGAAATGGGCGTTAACGTTGTTGAGGCTGAAGAAGCCGACGAAGAGCCCGACGAAAAGGCTGCTGCTGACGATGATGACGCCGAAGCGCCCGGTAAGCGGGTCGCCGGTAATATCGATGATGATGACATTGGCCGCACCGATGACCCGGTGCGTATGTATTTGCGCGAAATGGGCTCTGTCGAGCTTCTGTCTCGTGAGGGCGAAATCGCGATCGCCAAGCGGATCGAAGCTGGCCGCGAGAAAATGATCGCCGCGCTGATGCGCAGCCCTTTGACCACGCTGGCCATTCTGGACTGGCGCGATACGTTAAAGGACGGCGGTATCCTGCTCCGGGATATCTGTCTCTTATACACATCTGACGCTGCCGACGAATAGAGAGGTGTAGAT
>CAJXVF010000026.1 GCA_913060845.1 uncultured Alphaproteobacteria bacterium
CCTTTATAACGCGGCAGCGGCGTTCATGGTTTCCGACAAAGTCACGGACCTGAAGGCAGGCGTCGCCATGGCAGAGGCCAGCATTGATGGCGGCATGGCGAACACGGCATTAGCGAAGCTCATCGCAATCACGAATGAAGCGCCGCCGCCGGGGCATCTCTAATGGCAGATATTCTCCAGGAGATCGTTGACAGAAAGCGTGATCATGTCGCTGCATGTGAACGCGAGAAACCGCTAAGCATGCTTGAGCCAGTCGCCAAGGCTGCTGACCCTGTGCGCGGCTTCGGCGCAGCCCTCGCGGCGAAAGATGCCGCCGGCCAATATCCGATGATCACGGAGATCAAACGCGCTTCACCAAGCGCTGGACTGATCCGGGAAGACTTCAATCCCGCAGCGCTCGCAGCCGCTTATGAAGCCGCAGGGGCTGCTTGCCTATCCGTGTTGACGGATGCGCCCTATTTTCAAGGCGAAGATGCATATCTAGGCCAAGCACGCGGCGCATGTAGCATCCCCGCCCTCCGCAAGGACTTCATGGTCTCGCCGTATCAAATCGTCGAATCCCGCGCTCTGGGTGCCGATTGTATTCTGATCATCCTATCCGCAGTGGATGACATCCTGGCTGCGGAAATGGAATCCACCGCCATGAGCTATGGCATGGATGTGCTGGTAGAGACCCATGATGAGGCTGAATTCGAGCGCGCGATGAAGCTGCAATCGCCGCTGATCGGCATCAATAACCGCGATCTCAAGGTCATGAAAACTGATCTCGCCACCACAGGCAGGCTCGCCGCCAAAGCACATGCTGGACGACGCATCATCTCTGAAAGTGGGATTGGCGACCGAGCAGATCTGTCGCGATTATGGGCAGACGGAGCCCGCGGATTCCTCGTTGGCGAACGGCTTATGCGTGAAGACGACGTGCAACAAGCCACGTCCAAACTCATTGGCGAAGGACGCGCATAACATGGCCGATAAACTCACCCATTTTGATGCGTCCGGTCGGGCGCAGATGGTCGATGTTGGCGGCAAGCCCGAAACGGACCGGCGCGCCGTCGCCGTCTCCCGCATCACCATGCAGCGTGAAACGGGCGAGCGTATTGCAGAAGGCAAGGTCGGCAAAGGCGATGTGCTGGCGGTTGCCAGGCTAGCTGGGATCATGGCGGCCAAGAAAACGTCTGACCTCATTCCGCTATGCCATCCCTTGCCTTTGACTGCCGTAAACCTTGACCTTCAACTTAGCGAAGACTTCCAATCCGTTCTTATTGAAGCAGAATGCAAGACAACCGGTAAGACAGGCGTAGAGATGGAAGCGCTGACAGCAGCCTCTGTGGCCGCTCTCACCGTCTACGATATGGTCAAGGCTATGGATCGGGGCATGACGATTGAAAGCACCCGGCTGCTGCATAAGTCCGGCGGTAAGTCTGGCATCTATGAGGCCAGTAAATGATCCCCGTCGAGGAAGCCCAGGCACGGGTACTCGAGGCCGCCAAGCCAACCGGCGTTGAACTGATAATGCTTGCCGACGCCCATGGCAGGACCCTTGCAGAACCCATTATCGCCCGCCGCACACAGCCCCCTGCAGATATGTCCGCTATGGATGGTTATGCCCTGCGCGCGGCTGATGCTGCAGCCGCCTCGGCCAATCTTAAGGTCATCGGCGAATCACCGGCAGGTCGGCCTTTCACCGGCACAGTTGGCGAAGGCCAGGCCGTTCGTATTTTCACTGGCGGCGAAGTGCCAGCAGGCTCAGATTCTATCGTGCTTCAGGAAGACGTTGATCGTGACGGCGATACTGTGCGCCTCAATGAAGCGGCAGAACTTGGCCGCCACATCCGTCGCGCCGGGCTGGACTTCAGAAGCGGTGAGACCACCATCCCTGCTGGCACGGTCATGACGCCCGGCCAGCTCAGCCTTGCTGCGGGCATGAATATCGTATGGGTGCGCGCCGCGCGCCGTCCACGGGTCGCAATTCTGGCGACCGGTGATGAAATCAAGCTGCCCGGCGATGAGCTCGCGCCCGGACAAATCATTGGCTCCAGTGGCCTTGGCATCGCTGCCTATGTGCGAGACTGCGGCGGTGAGCCTTTGATGCTCGATGTCGCCAAGGATGATGAAGGCGCATTGATATCTGCGGCCCGGCAAGCGGCAGGCTGCGATATTTTGGTGACCCTTGGTGGCGCGTCGGTCGGCGATCATGACCTCGTGCAAAGCGCTCTTGCCAAAGAAGGCCTGGATGTCGATTTTTGGCGGATTGCTATGCGGCCCGGCAAGCCGCTCATGTTTGGCGCGCTCGGCGGGCAGATGGTGCTTGGCCTACCCGGAAATCCAGTATCGACAATGGTTTGCGCCCATTTATTCCTCGGCCCTGCAATCCGACACATGCTGGGCAGGGAGGATACAGCGCCGCCTGCCACTTATGCCCGCCTCAAAACACCCATGTCAGCCAATGACCGGCGCCAAGACTATGTCCGCGCGCGAATGACGGCTGAACAGGAACACGGATTCGCAGTTGAGCCGTTCCGTGTGCAGGACAGTTCTATGATGTCAGTCTATGCAGCAGCTAATGCTTTAATAGTACGTCCACCCCATACAGAGGCTGCAGAAATCGGCGATCTTGTGCAGGTTCTTCCGTTAGACTTCATATAAATCAATATGTTGTATGGCATAGCCTCGCGAGACATAGAGCGCCTTCGAGTAGAACGAATGCAGCCCATCAACGTTAAGTATCTGTCAATATTCAGAACATACTTGACTGTTCTTATGAACCAAACTAGAACGTTTAACTGACAGATAGGGCCTGCACATCCGTGCGCCCTGGGTTCAACAAAGGAACCTAAGCCATGCTTACACGCAAACAGCACGAATTGCTGACGTTTATCAACAATCACATCAGTGAAACAGGCGTCTCCCCATCTTTCGACGAAATGAAAGATGCGTTGGACCTTCGTTCCAAGTCTGGCGTTCATCGTCTGGTGACTGGCCTGGAAGAACGCGGCTTCATCCGCCGCCTTGCCCATAAAGCCCGTGCGCTTGAGGTGACGCGCCTGCCAGAAGACGCAGCGCTCTCTTCAAGCCGCGCGCCTCGCCGGGAGCCTGCACGCCGGGATAAGCCACTGCATGCCATCGCCGCTAATGAAAATACGGGCTCGGTCTCCCTGCCCCTGCACGGCCTGATCGCTGCTGGTACGCCAATTGAAGCGCTGAATGATCCCAACGCCTTTGTCGATGTTCCACGCGAAATGCTGGGTCGTGGCAATCACTATGCGCTGGAGGTTTCAGGTCGTTCCATGATCGACGATGGCATTATGGATGGGGACATCGTCATCATCGAAGAAGGTGCGGTCGCAGATAATGGCGCCATTGTCGTCGCCCTCGTCCGTCAGGAAGAGGCAACGCTGAAGCATATCGACCGGGAGCCGGGGCGCGTCATCTTACGGGCCGCCAATCCCGATTTCCCGCCACAGGAATACGCACCGGATGAAGTTGAAGTGCAGGGTCGCCTGATAAGCCTGATCCGCCGTTATCACTAACAGACGCAAACGGTCCCACGTTGGTTATTGCGACCAAGGTCGTGCGCCTCGCGCGGCCACCACACTTCTTATCGTAACACCGCCGTCTCCGATCCAGAGCGCGTGAGCGCCATCGCGTTGCAGATCAAATAGATCAAGCGCGGGCATGCTGTCAGGGCATCCCATCGCTTTGGCTGCGACGGCGCGATAGAGGGCAATGACATAGTCCGCGCGGCGGCAGTCATCGCCAAGTCCGTGAGGTGAAAGCGAGATCGCGATCGTGGCGGCATCTGCTGCTATTACGCACCCGGCAGTATCACATTGGGCTAAGGCAGTTGGGGCGTCTGCAAGCGATTTAACATCTGCGCCGCCAACATAGCGCGCCCAGGCTTTCTGCTCGAACGCGCCGCGCCTTGTTGACGTGAAATAGAGCGTGTCACCATCCCGAACGGCTGCGATACGACCTTGCTCATCCACCAAAATGTCAGGCGGCGTCGCTACTGATAAACCCAGTATAGCGGCGGCAACTCCAATCAATCCGAGCCAGCGCGGCCATCCTCTGAGCGCGCAGATGACTACCCCGCCCGCCATGAAAGCGCCAACGACCCAGCCAGGCGATGCAGCGGCATGGATTACGCCACCATCCCAATTCTGCACCATGTAAGCCGCAGCCAGGACCAGCTCAACACCAAATCCCATCGCCTGAAACGCAATATCGCCTTGGCCAATCAACGATAAGCCCGCCGCAAGGATGGCTGTCGGCATGATCCAGAACGCCATCAGGGGCATCGCAACCAAGTTCGCGACAACCCCATAGGCTGGCGCCTGCTGAAAATGTGCGAGCGCCAAAGGTGCCGTGGCTGCTGTCGCGATCAGCGATGCACCCGCGATCCCGCTACCATATCGCCAAATTGACCGAATAAACCCGCCGCCAGGAAGCCTTGGTTCTGTCTCTCGCTGACGGCGCGCAGATTGCGCTTCATAGGCCGCCACAATTTCAGTCGCAGCAGCGAACGAGAGCTGAAAACTTGGCCCCACCACCACATCTGGCGACGCGGCGATAACAATCGCTGCCGCCCAGGCAATGAACCAGAGGCCAGACCGTAACCTATCCACCATGACGGCCAACATGCCTGCCGTCACCATGACAAACGCCCTTTGTGCAGGTAGCGCAGCGCCGGATATCGCCAGATACCCAGCCGCTGCCAAGATTGCGACCAAAGCCGCGACCTTATGGATCGGCATCCGAAGTGCTGCTCCATGTGGCAATGCCAGCAGAAGCCGCAGCACAAAGAAAATCACACCCGCCGCCAGCCCCAGGTGCAGCCCAGAGATTGCCAACAAATGCGCCAAACCAGAAGCGCGGAGAGCGTCCCGATCCTCATCCACAACACCCGCACGGTCGCCGACAGTGAGTGCTGCAATAATACCTGCAATGTTCGGCTTATCGGCTAGGGAGACATAGACTTGGTCCCGGAACCCTGCCCGCGCTTGGCTGACCCAATGCCTGAGGCCGCCACGATCCCGGGCGGGTGTTACATCTGCGACACCGATGGCAAAGCCAACAGCGCCAATCTGCTTGAAATAGGACCCCCGCTGGAAGTCATATCCGCCGGGTGCTACCGGCCTTGGCGGCGGTCGCATGATCGCGCGGACCCGCACTCTATCGCCTATCTTGGGCCGAGCGCCCTTCGCCAATCGGACACGAGCGCGCGTGAGGTTTGTAACCTTGCCGCGCACCATGAAACGAACGCTCCTGAGCTCCAACCGAGGGCGCGAATCTGCCGCTTCGATCCATGCAGCAATGCCGAAAATCTCGCCCGCCTGCTCACGCTCAAGCCGAGGTGCTTCAACCCAATCCGTCCGGAGTAGACACCAGAGAAACCCAAGACCCGCAGCAAGTAGCCAGAGCAAGGGCCAACGCAAACGCTCCAACCGCCATCCGACGATCGCTAAAACAAGCAATGCCAGAACGGCAGACATCACCGGCCAGAGGTCCGGTTCAGAAGGCAATGTCATGTAGATTGCAGCGCCACCGGCGAAAAATGGTGCCAACAGAATTGGCTGGCGACGGCCCATTGCTGGCGCGCCCGATAGCCTTTCCCGCAAATTTGGCAACATGCCGCCTTGACCTTCCCTGCCCGAAAGACCTTATAAAGCGGAAAAGCAGCACCGGGCGCCCTGTCCGGTTTCAGGAGCGCTCATATGACCGTCGTCACCCGTTTTGCCCCATCCCCAACCGGCTTTCTCCATATTGGCGGCGCTCGGACGGCGCTGTTTAACTACCTTTATGCCAAACGGCACGGCGGTAAGTTCATGCTTCGGATCGAGGACACGGACCGAAAACGCTCTACCGAACCCGCAATCGAAGCGATTCTGGATGGTCTGCGTTGGCTGGGTTTGGATTGGGACGACGAGCCCGTTTTCCAGTTCGCCCGCGTTGATCGCTACGTTGAGGTCATAGAGGCAATGTTGGCAAGTGGCCACGCCTATAAATGCTATGCGACGAACGAGGAGCTGGCAGAGCTCCGCGCAGCCGCCCAAGCTGAAAACAAGCGCTTTCTCTATGATGGCCGCTGGCGCGACCGCGACCCGAGCGAAGCGCCTGAAGGTGTCAAACCTGCAATCCGCCTGAAAGCGCCAAAAGAAGGTGAGACCGTCATTAATGACCTCGTCCAGGGAGAAGTTCGGGTAGCCAATGCTGAGTTGGACGACATGGTCCTGCTCCGTGCAGACGGTACGCCGACATATATGCTGGCTGTCGTCGTTGATGACTATGATATGGGCATCACCCATGTAATTCGTGGCGATGATCACCTCAACAACACGTTCCGCCAAATCCAGGTGTTCAATGCTATGGGTTGGGCTTTACCCGCCTTTGCCCATATCCCTCTTATCCATGGAGCTGACGGGGCGAAGCTGTCGAAACGCCACGGCGCGCTTGGCGTCGATGCGTATCGGGATATGGGGCTTTTACCAGCTGCGATCCGAAACTATCTGCTTCGGCTAGGCTGGAGCCATGGCGATCTCGAGATCGTATCGACAGAGGACGCGATCAAATTGTTTGATCTCGAAGGCGTTGGTCGGTCGGCCTCTAGATTCGATATGGCGAAACTCGAGAACACCAACGCACACTACATGCGCGAATCCGATCCAGAATCCCTGATCGAAGCTATCTCGCCAATGATTGAAGCTAAAATTGACCGCAGCCTATCTGTTGCGGAGACTACCCGCCTCAGCACCGGGATGGCGAGCTTGCAACAGCGCGCAAAGACATTGCTGGATCTTGCCGTGTCTGCCGAAATTTACGTAGATGGCGCTCCATTCAGCCAATCACCGAAGGCCGCCAAAGTACTCGCTGGCTCTGACGCTGGCGCAGGCTTAGCCGCCGCCTTAAGCGCTCTCTCCGGAATCCCTGATGATGCATGGAATGAAGAAGGTATCGAGGCGGCTTTGCGTGCAGGCGCAGAGGTGGTAGATCTAAAGCTTGGTAAGCTGGCGCAGCCGCTCAGGGCGGCGCTTACTGGGTCAGACGCATCTCCCAGTCTATTCGAGGTGGCTGCTGTTCTTGGTCGGGACGAGACTTTGCGCCGGGCGACCGTCGCCGGATGAGCAACGCGCTTTTGATTGCAAAAATCGCCTTTAGGCGCTATCATTACAGCTTAAACCGTTACAAGAACGGCGATCAAAACACCGCCGCTGGGGGATATTCCACATGAGCACATCTGGTAAAAATCATACAGTTACGATGACGGACAACGCGTCTGGGAAATCAGCTGAATTTCCGGTGATGCACGGGTCAGCCGGCGTCCCGGTGGTCGATATTCGAAGCTTCAATAAGGAATTCGGCCTGTTCACTTATGATCCAGGTTATACGGCGACCGGCAGTTGCCAGTCGAAGATCACGTTCATCGATGGCGATAAGGGCATTCTGCTGTATCGCGGCTATCCGATTGAGCAGCTTTCCGAGCACAGCGACTATATGGAATCCTGCTATTTACTGCTTTACGGCGAACTGCCGACAGCGGAAGAGAAAGCCAAATTCTCTTACGACATCTCGCACCACACCATGGTGCACGACCAGATCACCAACTTCTTCCGAGGTTTCCGCCGGGATGCGCACCCGATGGCCGTAATGTGCGGCGTTGTCGGCGCACTCTCCGCTTTCTACCACGACAGCCTGGACATCGAAGATCCGTGGCACCGTAAGGTCGCCTCATATCGCCTGATCGCAAAGATGCCGACGATCGCTGCATGGGCCTATAAATACACTATCGGCCAGCCGTTCGTGTACCCGCGCAACGATATGGGCTATGCGGAAAACTTCCTCCACATGTGCTTCTCGACACCGGCTGAGGAATACAAGGTTGATCCCGTCGTCGCTAAGACACTGGACCTGATCTTCACCCTCCACGCGGACCACGAGCAGAATGCATCGGCTTCAACGGTTCGATTGGCAGGCTCCACGGGCGCAAACCCATATGCTTGCATCGCTGCTGGCATTGCAGCGCTTTGGGGTCCGTCCCATGGCGGTGCCAATGAGCAGGTCCTCAACATGCTTGAGGAGATCGGCACAGTCGATAAAGTGCCGGCAATGGTCGCCCGCGCTAAAGACCCGAATGATAGCTTCCGCCTGTTCGGCTTTGGCCACCGCGTCTACAAGAATTTTGATCCGCGCGCGACTGTCATCGGCAAGGCTGCGCATGAGGTGCTTGATATCCTCGGCGTCCATGATCCACTGCTAGAAGTCGCAGTTGAGCTGGAGCGAATTGCGCTTGAAGACGAATACTTCATCCAGCGTCGCCTCTATCCGAACGTGGATTTCTATTCCGGCTTTATCCTGAAGGCGATGGGCTTCCCGGTCTCTATGTTCACCGCACTGTTCGCGATTGGCCGCACCGTCGGCTGGATCGCACAGTGGAATGAGCTGATTGAGGATCCTGAGCAGAAAATCAACCGCCCTCGCCAGCTCTACATCGGTGAGCCTTCACGGGATTACGTGCCGGTTGATAAACGCTAAACCTACAAAAAAGCGCTACACGCCTTAGGGCGTCGTGCTAAACGGGGGCGGCTTAGGCTGCCCCCGTTTGCCGTTCTACATTAATGAAAGCTCATTTGACCGTGACCGAACCCACTCGCATCTATCTTTACGACACAACCCTGCGCGATGGCGCACAGACCCATGGTGTAGATTTCAGCGCTGCCGATAAGGCCGCAATTGCGGACGCTTTGGACGGTCTTGGGATTGACTACGTTGAAGGCGGATGGCCCGGCGCAAATCCACGGGATGATGAGTTCTTTGCCCAATCAGAAGGTTTGAAATCAGCCACATTCACGGCGTTCGGCATGACCCGCCGGTCCGGCCGCAGTGCTGCTAACGATCCCAGCCTGACAGCCGTACTCGGCGCAAATACGCCTGCCGTATGCCTCGTCGGCAAGACCCACGACATTCATGCGACAACGGCGCTCGGCGTCGATCTCGACGAGAATATCCGCATGATTAGCGAAAGCGTCGCTGAGTGCGTCAACCGGGGCCGCGAGACCTTATTCGATGCTGAACATTTCTTTGACGGCTATAAAGCGAACCCAGAATACGCGCTGAAAGCTGTTGGCGCGGCACTCGAATCTGAAGCCCGCTGGGTTGTTCTATGCGACACCAATGGCGGCGCCTTGCCTCATGAAGTGGAAGAGATTGTCGACATAGTTGTCGCCAAGTTTGGCGGCGAACGGATTGGCATTCACACACACAATGACACAGAAAACGCTGTCGCCAACTCAATCGCAGCCGTTCGCGCTGGCGCACGTCAGGTGCAAGGCACATTGAACGGCCTTGGCGAACGGTGCGGCAATGCCAACCTCGTCTCATTGATCCCAACGCTGAAGCTAAAGATGGGCTACGACGTCGGCATCACGGATGAGGCACTGCTGCGCCTGCCTCAAGTTAGCCGGATGCTAGATGAGCGCCTGAACCGAGCCCCGAACCGCCATGCCGCCTATGTTGGTGCATCAGCTTTTGCGCACAAAGCCGGATTGCATGTCTCAGCGGTCGAAAAAGATCCCGGCTTGTATGAACACATTAAGCCAGAAATTGTCGGCAATAGCCGCCTGATCCTGGTGTCTGATCAAGCTGGCCGCGCGAATATCCTCTCTCGGTTCCGCGACCTGGGGATTGAGATTGATAGCAAAGACCCGCGCGTTCTGAAGATCGTCGAGGAAGTGAAACAGCGCGAATATGAGGGCTATTCCTATGACGGTGCTGAAGCCAGCTTTGAGCTTTTGGCCCGAAAGCTAACATCCGGCGTGCCAGACTATTTCAGCATGGACACATTCCGTGTCCTGGATGAACACAGGATGGAAGCAAGCTCACAGCAGCCCGCCCTGTCGGAAGCCACAGTGAAGGTCTCCGTTGGTGAGACCCGTGTGCTTGAAGTGGCTGAAGGCAACGGTCCAGTTAACGCGCTCGACCACGCCCTCCGCAAAGCACTCGCCCCGTTCTATCCGAACTTGGCCGATGTCCGCCTGACGGATTACCGGGTGCGTATCCTGAATTCAGGCGACGGCACCGCCGCCGTCACACGCGTAATGTTGGAGAGCGCAGATAGCGAAGGTCAGCGCTGGACGACAGTTGGGCTTTCCGGTGACATCATTTCTGCGTCCTATGAGGCGCTGACCGACGGGCTAATTTACAAGCTGATGGCGGACGGCGTCGCCGCACCAAGCTGATGGCTGGTACAAATTCTTCAAAAACGGCTGAGCTACATCCAGGCCCCGCTGTCATCCTGGTCGAGCCGCAGATGGGCGAGAACATCGGGGCCGCCGCACGTGCGATGCTGAACTGCGGGCTAACGGATCTTCGCCTAGTCCGCCCACGTGATGGCTGGCCGAACCAGAAAGCCGCCTCATCATCTGCGGGCGCTGACATCGTTGTCGACGCCGCCCGCGTGTACCCGACGACCGCAGACGCTATCGCCGACTTGCAGGTCGTGCTGGCGACCACCGCGCGCCGCCGGGATATGGTGAAGCCAATCTTCACGCCGACACGTGCAGCGGAGGTTATACGGGCAGAAGTTGCTAGCGGTAACAACGCCGGCATCCTGTTTGGCCGCGAACGTTCTGGCCTTGCGAACCATGATGTTATGCGCGCGCAGGCAATCATAACTGCACCACTAAATCCGGCCTACAGTTCGTTGAACCTTGGCCAGTCTGTGCTCCTGGTCGCGTGGGAATGGCTGAAGGCTGGTGACGATACGCCAGCCGAGGAATTACCGCTCGGCGAAAGTGATTTCGCGGCCCAGGCCTCCGTCAACGCCTTGCTGGATCACCTGGATGTAGAGCTTGAAGTCGCGAAGTTCTATCGCTCCCCGAACCAGAAGCCGGCGATGCAGCAGAACCTCCGCAACATCTTCGCCCGTTCTCGCATCACTGAGCAAGAAGTCCGCACCCTCCGTGGCGTTGTTGCCCGAATGGCGGCATTGCGGCGGCGCATGTCCCGCTAGCTAGAGCGCCGTCCATTTAATCTGCAACATATCCAGCAGCCTTAAAGACTGTCTCTTATACACATCTCCGAGCCCACGAGACCTCTCTACATCTC
>CAJXVF010000027.1 GCA_913060845.1 uncultured Alphaproteobacteria bacterium
ACGAGATGTAGAGAGGTCTCGTGGGCTCGGAGATGTGTATAAGAGACAGGCGCCGGATCGTGCGCGCACGGTTGCGGCTGCGATTGATCCGAAGAATGGCAAAGATGATATCGTGACCCCGGGTCATGTATTCCCGCTGCGCGCCCGCGATGGCGGCGTGTTGGTGCGGGCCGGGCATACCGAGGCGGCAGTTGATATCGCGCGGTTGGCTGGATTGAACCCATCTGGCGTGATCTGCGAGATCATGGACGAAGATGGCGGCATGGCGCGTCTGCCGGAACTCATCCAGGTCGCGCAGTATCACAGCATGAAGATTGGCGCGATCGCTGACCTGATTGCCTATCGCCGCCGCTTTGATCGCACGATTGAGCGTATTGTTGAGACCGAGCTTGAAAGCCGGTTCGGCGGTGAATTCCGCATGGTCGTATTTGGTTCGACGCTTGAGGGTACAGAGCATGTGGCGCTCGTGAAGGGCGACGTTGCCGGCGATGCGCCTGTCATGGTCCGCATGCACGCCATCAATATTCTGGAAGACCTGCTTGGCGATCACCATCGCCAGCGTGGTGGTGGCCTGCAGCAAGCGATGGAGATGGTCGGTGCATCTGAACGCGGCGTCGTCGTGCTGATCCGCGAAAGTCAGGCGACCAATCTTTCAGACCGTATCCAGGCTGAGCTTGGCTTTAAGGCCGAAGGCAGTATGTCCACATTGAAGGACTACGGCGTCGGTGCGCAAATTTTGCTCGACCTTGGCGTACAGAACCTCATCCTTCTGTCGAATTCGCCAAAACGGGTTGTCGGCATTGAGGGCTACGGTTTGAATATCATTGAGACCCGCCCCGTGGTACGCGACACCACACAAGGCGCATAACAGTATGCCCAGCAATTCTCTGGAGGATTTTAACTTGGCCGATGCGGCACAATATCTCGACTTGGACCGTGCAGAAGGTGCCCATGTGCTCCTGCTGACGGCTCCTTACTACGGCCAGATTACGGATGAACTGCGCCGGGGCGCAGTGGAGACGCTTGACGAATTTGGCGTTACCCATGAAGAAATCGCTGTCGGTGGCGCGTTTGAATTACCGGCCGCTGTCATGCTTGCGGCTTCACGCCGGGATGGCGGTAAGGAATTTGATGGCTTCGTCACGCTCGGCTGTGTGCTGCGGGGCGAGACCAGTCACTATGATCTTATCTGCCAGGAAACGGCGCGTGGCCTGATGGACCTTACGGTCAATCGTGGTCTTGCAGTCGGGTTCGGCGTGCTGACCTGTGAAAACGAAGCGCAGGCGCTTGAACGCGCACGTGTGGATCGGAAAAACAAGGGTCGCGAAGTAGCATTGGCTTGCTTGGGGATGATCTCGATGAAGCGGCTGTTCCGCGGCGGGGCTTGATGTCTCCATCAGAATCAGAAGGCCCTGATACGATTGACGCGCCGCCGCCTAGAGCGCCGAGCCGTCGTCATGTCACGCGTATTGCCGTCGTTCAAACACTTTACCAAGCTGATTTAACAGGAAAAACAATACCCTTGGCTGCTAGGGAAATGCGGAAGCATTATCTTGGTCGTGCGGTTGATGGTGAAACGCCCGTTGCGGCAGACCCCAAGTTCTTTGACACCGTTATTGAAGCCGTGAATGCCAACGGCCCAACGCTGATTGAGATGCTGCAATCAGCGCTAAAGAATCGTCCGCTTGAACGGATGGAATTGGTGCTGCAAGCGATTTTGGTAGCGGGTGCGGCCGAATTATTCGCCGTGCATGAAGCGCCACCTAAGGTCATCATCTCGGAGTATGTCGAGATCGCCGAGCACTTCTTCGGGCGTCCAGAGGCGTCTGTTGTAAATGCGACGCTCGATAAAATTGGGCATCTCGTCCGACCTGACGAATTTTAGAGCGCCTTTTAGGGGAACAGAATTGGCGAGCGAGTTTGACCTTATCGCTCAATGCTTTGCGCCACTGGCCGGGCCTGAAGGGCTCGGTCTGAAAGATGACGCCGCTTTATTCCAGCCAACCCCAGGCACTGAACTGGTCTACACGGTCGATGCGATGGCATCTGGTGTGCATTTCCTGCCTAACGAAGCACCAGAGATTGTCGCTAAGCGCCTCATTCGCATGAATATATCTGACCTGGCGGCCAAAGGTGCGAAACCGCGCGGATATCTGCTGACCGTTGCTTTGCCGCACGACCTCGACATTGCGTGGGTGCAGGCTTTTGCTAAGGGGCTTGGCGAGGACCAGGAGGCGTTCGGCTTTAAGGTGATTGGTGGCGATACGATTTCCACGCCTGGGCCGCTTGTGTTGTCGTTGACGGCGATTGGTGAGGTTCGCCAAGGTCGGATGATCCGGCGCGCAGGCGCACGGGCAGGGGACGACCTTTACGTCACCGGGACAATTGGAGACGCTGCCTTCGGGCTTGAGGTTGCTAAAGGTGCTCATCAAAGCGCTTCAGAGGCAGATAAGGACTATCTCGAAGGCCGGTTCCGGTTGCCAACGCCCCGTCTTAATTTTGGTCAGATGCTCGCAACAGAAGCTATCGCAACGGCAGCGGCTGATGTGTCCGATGGCTTGTTGGCTGACGCGGGCCACATCGGCGTCGCATCGGGCTTGGATATTGAAGTCATTGCGAACTCAGTCCCTTTATCAGACCCAACGCGCCGAATTGTGGCTAGCGACAACAGGCTGGCCGATGCCATCACGGGCGGTGATGACTATGAAATCGTGTTCACGGCACCAACTGATTGCCGACAGATGATCAAGACAGTCTCGACGAAGCAGGGATTGCAGGCGACACGGATCGGTCGCGCGGTGGAGATGCTGGGCGACAAACCAGCCGTTCGCTTCATCGGCGAAGATGGTGCTGCCATCAAGTTGAAGCACTTAGGCTACCGACATCGGTAGGCCTATCAGGCAGCGTTTCGCTGCTTGCAGGCCCCAAGCGCCTCGGCTTTTGCGATGACACCATCAACGAAACTTGCAGCCCAATCACCAAATGGCGGATCATAGATCGCGTGGTTTGCGATTTGCTCGTCACGGGGCATGGCACCGGGCATATCCAGCATATGTGCGCCGCCAATTGTCCAGCGTTTGAGCATCTGCAGCGTCACTTCCGGATGAAACTGGATGCCATATGCAGATTGGCCATAGCGGAAAAATTGGTTTTCGAATGCCCCGTTGCCTTTGGCGAGTGAGACGACGCCTGCGGGCGCATCAAAGCCTTCCTTGTGCCACTGAAACACATGGCTGAGGGGGGCTGGAAAATACTGTCTGCCTTCCGCCGTCGGCTCAATCGGGCAGTAACCGATCTCTACATAGCCTTCCGGATGCAGCATGACTTCAGCACCCAGCACACGCGCTAAGATTTGCGCACCTAGGCAAACACCGACGAACGGTGTGGTCGAGTGAAGGTTCTGCTCAAGCCATCTTAGTTCTTTGGCTATTCCGGGCAGATGCTCGTCATTGGCGCTCATTGGGCCGCCGAACATGAGGGTCGCGGCGTAGGCGTCTGGCGTTTCAGGCAAGGTCTGGCCGAGCTGTGGGCAGCGGACGTCCAGCAGAAAGCCTTGCTCCATGAACAAACGGCCAAGCCGCCCTGGATAGGAGAAACGCTGATGGACAATACAGAGGATAGAGCCGCGATGCATGAGCCCCAGTATTCAGGAAGCGTCTTAAGATTGATATATCAAACTGGCAGCTATGCGGAATTCACCGGTCTTGAACCTATGTGCATGGTATAAGTTTGCGCCGTTAGTACAGCGCTTGCATTCATCACCTACATAGAACCAGCATTAAGGCGAAGCTCCAATGGCATTCATTACTGCTGGCCGTTTCCAGGCGCATCGCATGCTGCAAGGTGGTGCGGCCGTCGGCGCCATATTGATGGTGATTGCGACACTGTGCTTTGTCTCCATGCAAAGCCTAATCCGCCAGATCGGCGGTGAGTTGCCGCCGGTGGAGGTGGCATTCTTCCGGAACCTGTTCGGATTCTTGGCAATAGCGCCTATCTTCCTGCGTCATGGACTGAAACCACTTAGAACCAAGCGGTTGCCGCTCCACGCCTTTCGCGGCGTGTTGCAGGGTGTGTCGATGATGGCATTCTTCACTGGCGTTACGATGGCGCCATTTGCGGAAGCAACGTCCATCAGCTTCTCCGGCCCGTTATTTGCGACCGTGCTGGCGGTTGTGATTCTGCGCGAGAAAATCAGGTTGCGGCGGATACTAGCTTTGTGCGCTGGATTTATAGGCGTGCTGATCGTCCTCCGCCCAGGGTTTGCAGAGGTTGGGCAGGGGCAGGCCTTATTGCTCGGGTCTTCCTTGGTATGGGGCTCTGCGATTGTCCTCATTAAGAAGATGTCATCAACGGAATCGGCGATGACGCAAACTGCTTATATGGGCATCTTCATGACGCCGCTCACGTTATTGCCTGCACTGTATGTCTGGCAGACACCGAGCCTTGAGCAACTTGGATGGATGGCGCTGATCGGATGTTTCGGCACACTCGGCCATCTGTGCTTTGCGAGCGCCTTCAAACGCGCTGATTCAACGGCATTGCTGCCGCTTGATTTCCTCCGCCTGTTCTGGGCCAGCGCTCTTGGTTTCCTAATGTTTAATGAGGTGCCAGACGTTTGGGCCTGGATAGGTGGCGGCGTCATCTTTGTCAGCGCCACCTATATTGCGTTCCGTGAGGCGCAGTTGGCGAACCGGGGCAAGCATTAAATTTCATATTTTCGGGAATAATCTCGAGCCGTAGGCGTTATACCTATGGCATGAGTGATTTTCTGACAGATGTGGAGGCGGCGATCCCTGGATTGCGCCGCTATGCACTAGCACTAGCGCTAACGCGGGATGCGGATTCTGCGGACGATCTTGTGCAAGATTGCCTGGAGCGCGCGCTGACCCGGCGTCGTTTATGGCGGCCTACAGGAACCGTGAAGTCATGGCTGTTCACCATCCTCCACAACCAATTTATCAGTGACCGCAGACGCTTGAACCGCCGCGCAGGTGATTTGCCGATGGACGACGCGCTGCAGCAATCGGCACCGGATAATCCAATGGCCAGTGTGGCGCTTGCTGAAACCGCTCGGGCGATTGAAGCATTGTCACTCGAACAGCGCACGACCTTGCTGCTAGTCGCTGTGGAAGGCCTAACCTATGCGGAAGCCGCTACGGCCACAGGTGTTCCGGTAGGCACCATTATGTCTCGCCTTTCCAGGGCCAGGCGCGCACTCGCAGACAAGATGGAAGCTGGCCCAAGGCTGGCGCGCGTCAAATGAGCGGGCGCAATAACCATTTGGCAGACGGCGATACGCCTTTGATTGATGACATCGATCTGTCCGCTTATCTGGATGGTGAAGCACGACCAGAGGATCGGCTCCGCATTGCCGATGCCATCGAAAGCGCGCCCGGATTTGCCCATCAAGCTCAATTGCTGCGTGATTCGGATGCGAAAGCACGCCAGTAGGGCGACGCGTTATTGGCATCAGCCCCACCTGCACGTCTCTGCGTCCGTCGGATGGCGGCTGAACGGCGGGCCAAGCGCGCTCGACGGCTGATTGTGGCAGGCGTTGCTCTGATTATCGCTTTTCTAGGATTCGCAGGTGGATGGATGGGGCATGGCTTGTTCCACCAGCAGATATTTATCGCCCGTTCATTCGTGGAGGATGCGGCTGCGGCGCACAAAGTATTTACCGTTGAGACACGCCATCCCGTCGAAGTAACGGCGCTGGAGAGCGGGCATCTGACGGCATGGTTATCCAAACGGCTCAATATTCCAGTGACCCAAGCGAATTTATCTGGGGCAGGGTTCAAGTTTATTGGCGGGCGCTTGTTGTCCAGCAGAAGCGGTGCCCCGGCAGCGATGCTGATGTATCAAGATGCTGAAGGGATTAGGGCGACGCTCTATCTCGCACGAAATCGAGGGGCGGTGCCGTCATCATTCCAATTCTTTTCTTCGGATGAAGAGCGCACTGAATCTGTATATTGTTTTGATCGCGACACAAGCTATGGGCTGACTGGCGCGCATAACCGTGAAACACTTCTCAAGCTGGCTAAAGGCGTCCTGAAAGCAATGGACGGGGCTTGATTTGAGATCAAAGGATACCAGCGGGCGGGCGGTCGGCAGGCTGGTGAGTAAGACTACAACAGGGAGAAATACAATGCGTTTTGGAGTTATTGCAGCCGGTGTTGCTGCTGTCATGATTGCGGGTTCCGCCATGGCGCACGAAGGTGTGGAAGCACGCCAAAAGCTGATGAAGTCCATCGTTGGTAACGTGAAAGCGATTGGCGCTGTCGTTAAGGGTCAAAGCACCGAATCGATGGCGGATGTCGCTCGCCGCGCGGGTGAGATCAAGATGGATGCCGATAATATGGGCGGCGTGTTTGGCGATCAGGTCCATGTTGAGAATGCAAATGGCGTGCGCACAACGGCGTCTCCAACAATCTGGGCAAACTGGTCTGATTTCTTCAAGCTTGGCCAGGATATGGAAGCTGCTGCAGCAACCCTGCAGGTCACAGCTGCTGGCGGTGATATGGAAGCCGTTAAGGGCGCTTTTGGCGCAATGACCAAGACTTGCGGCGCTTGCCACAAGCCATATCGGGTCAAAAAAGCGAAGTAAGTTCAGAAGTCACTTGAAGATGGGCCAGAACTGGGCAACCGGATCTGGCCCATTTTTATATGCGCCGAGTTGAAGGTGCATCTGCGCTAATATGGGCATGTCCATGGATTTCATTAAGAAAATGCCTTCGAGGTGTTGACGCGCTTCTGGGGTCGGGGATACGCTGTCATCTAATCAATATGCCGGGGGCATAATGGCTGGACGCACTATAACTCGCGCTGATTTAACTGAAGCTGTTTATCAGGAAGTTGGTCTCTCTCGTAACGAGTCGGCTGATCTTGTGGAAATGGTTTTAGAAGAGGTCGCTAAGTCCCTGGTGGAAGGCGATACCGTGAAATTAGCATCCTTCGGGACCTTCATGGTCCGTCAGAAGGGCCTTCGCAAAGGCCGGAACCCGAAAACTGGTGAGGAAGTTCCGATTCTTCCTCGTAAGGTATTGAGTTTCCGTGCTTCTCATATATTAAAAGCGCATATCAATCAGGGTGCTGGCGATTGACGCTGCATCCGTTGACGCGTGGAATTACTAGAAATGGCTGATGACGAGAAGCCAAGCCGCCGATCTCGCAAGAGTGAGAACGCTTACCGGACCATCAGTGAGGTCGCCGGCGAAATAGACGTGCCAGCTCATGTTCTGCGGTTTTGGGAAACGAAGTTCCCTAGCGTGAAGCCTTTGAAGCGTGGTGGTGGGCGACGGTATTACCGTCCGGAAGATATCGATGCCCTTCGTCGGATTCGCAACCTTCTATATGAAGATGGCCTGACAATCCGCGGTGTCCAGAAATTACTGAAAACACATGGCGGTAAACCGCCTGCAGGAATCGCTTCGGAAGCGGCCCCGTCTGCTACGCCGTCAGCACCTGTAGCAGTCAAACCGCCCAGTGCAGTGGCGGGTGAGCCGCAATTAGATTTTGGTCTATCTTCCAGACAGATAGATCAATTGCGTGAAGTGCTAGATGATCTTAGAGGGATGCGGACAACTTTATCTGCCGCAGCCTGATTGACGTTCGCCCCTAAAGCAAAGCATATAGAGAAATCGAGTCGGGCTGGCGGTGCAAACCACTGGCCTCATCGATCAGGTCCGGAGCGTAGCGCAGCCTGGTAGCGCACCACACTGGGGGTGTGGGGGCCGCAGGTTCAAATCCTGCCGCTCCGACCAATTTTCCGCCTTAATAGATGATTTGTGGCGGCCAATCGCGGTTGGTGCCAGACGCTCTCCGCATATGGGGGTAGCGATGAAGCTAACAACCGCTGAAATTCTGCATTGTGACGCCGGTTGGCGTGTATTTTCCTTCCTGCGTCTGTCGACCGATGAAGGCGTTACAGGCATTGCCGAATACAACGAATCCTACGGTAGTCCTGGCCTTAGCCGGATTATTGAACGGTTAGCGGCGCTGATTGAGGGGGAGGATGCGCTCAAGCATGAGCTGATCGCACAGAAGCTCTATGCCGTTACCCGCCAAGCGACTGGCGGGCAAAACCAACAGGCAATTGCTGCTATCGAAAACGCTCTATTGGACATCAAAGGCAAGGCGCTTGGCGTTCCGGTCCATGCACTGCTAGGCGGCGCTATCCGGGAGAAACTTCCACTTTATTGGTCCCATTGCGGCACGTATCGTATCAATGCATCCCACACAGCAGCGATGGGCTTGCCGCAGATCCGTAGCTTGGCGGATATCATAGAGCTTGGACGCACTGTGAAAGAGCAGGGGTTCAAGGCGCTCAAAACCAATATGTTCTTGTTCGATGAGGCAGGCGGCGAGCCAGCGCTTCATATGCCAGGATTTGGCGGCACTCCCGGTTGGCCTGAACTCAATGCAAGCCCGAAGCTGATAGATGCCGTCGCTGCCCAGATTGAAGCTTTCCGCGCAGGTGCCGGTCCGGATGTTGGTATTCATCTTGATCTGAATTTCAATTTCAAGACAGAGGGTTATCTACAAATGACCCGCGCGTTGGATGGCCTTGGCCTCACGTGGTTTGAGATTGATATGTATGATCCGAACGCACTCCGCCGTATCCGCGACTCGATCAATACACCTATTGCGTCATGCGAATCGCTGTTTGGCCTGCGCGGTTTCCGGCCGTTTTTTGAGGCCGAGAGCATGGATGTTGCGATTATCGACACGCCCTGGAATGGCACTTGGCTGGGCATGAAAATCGCCGCACTGGCTGAGGCGTTCGAGGTGAACGTCGCTCCCCATAATTTCTACGGCAATCTATCTACGCTGATGAGCGCGCATCTTTGTGCCGCCGTGCCGAATTTCCGCACCATGGAGATCGATGTTGATGATGTGCCATGGAAAAACGACATCATCACCTGGGTCCCAGAGATTATAGATGGGCATCTGACGGTTCCGAATGCGCCTGGGTGGGGCGCTGAACTCAATGATGATGTCATCGCCGCTCACCCGCCGACACGGCCGGTCGGGTAAGCGGCAACAAAACGGATCAGGCCTTTTGAAGATGGGACTCGACGAACCAAAGCTGTTTGTCGAGGTCAGCTGTGACACTCGTGAACAGGTCCGCTGTTACGGCGTCACCAGCTTCTTCTGTGGCATCGATTGCGTCGCGCATGGCATTTGTTATGGCAGCAAGTCTGTCTGCAACAGCGGCCACGTGATCTGAGCCTTTTGTGATGTCTGCAGGATATTTATCGAGCGTCGAGGCTCCGGCAACATCCTGTGTGCGACCAGCCGCAAAGCCGCCAAGTGCGACTGCGCGCTCTGCAATCTCATCCGCGTGATCGCGAACAGCGTCGGTCAGGCTATCAAACATCTCATGCAGTGACATGAAGTGTGGCCCTTTCACGTTCCAATGCGCCTGCTTGGCGATAGCTGCCAGATCAAGCGCATCAGCAAGGCGCGCATTCAGCACTTCAATGACGGCCTTGCGTGTGGATTCGGATAAGCCATTGCGGGTCGGGTTCATCTGACACATTCCTTTGTTTAGAGTAATTCTAATGTGGTGATTGGAATTATGAGTTCAAGACGTAACGCACCCTAATTTTACACAGCCTGTTCGGCAGCAAACGGGGAGATGTCCCGGTCATCCAGCACCAGATGAATAAGCGCCGGGCCATCATGGGCAAGTGCCTCCGCGAAGGCTGAACTAAACTGGTCCGTCGCATCCACCCTCCACGCCGGCATGCCGTAAGCACGAGCTAAAGCAGCGAAATCTGGAGCGGCCAAGCGTGTTCCATATACGCCTTCCTCGCCATATCGACGTTGCTGAGACACAAGAATAGAGCCCCATGCTTGATTGTCCGCCACGACGACCTTGATGGGTAGATCCTGTGCGACCGCTGTCATCAATTCCTGCCCTGTCATTTGAAACCCGCCATCGCCAACGAATGCGATGACTTGCTTATTCGGTCGCGCGGCCACAGCACCAAGCGCGCCAGGTACTGCGTAGCCCATGGCACCGCACATCGGTCCAGCTTGGGTTCGGCCTGGGCCGAATACGTAATAGCGATGCACCCAGCGGGCAAACGTGCCGCTGTCCGTCAAGATTACGGCGTCTTCTGCCAGCTGGCGCTGCGCTTCGACCACGCACTCCGCCATATCAACCGGGCCTTTGACGGTCACTTCGCCGGGTTTCACGAAGCTCATATAGTTGGCGTGGATTGCGTCACGCCACTTCAAACGCGCTTCTGTCGGTTTGGACACAGCGTCTGCCAGCGCAGTAAGGGCCGGGCCTGAATCAGCAACGAAAGCCTGTGTCGGCTTCAAGCGCGTTAGCACGTCAGGTTCAGGGAAGATGTGGATGAAGGCTTGGTCCGGACGGACAAGTGCGAACTCCAGGCTCGTGATGCCGTCCATGCGTGCGCCAACTGCGATGATCAGGTCAGCATCCTTGAAGGCTTGCTCCTGCCAGGCGACACGGTTGATCTCCAAATGTCCGGCGTAGGCTGGATGGGTATTGGGCAAGGCATCTTGTCGGCGATATGCTGAAGACACAGCACAGCCTGATGCTTCGGCGAAGCGCGCAAGGGCCGACTGCGCACCTTCATTGGTCACCATTTCGCCTGCGATCACCATTGGATGCTTGGCCTGATCAATCAGTCGGGCGGCAGCTTCAACGGCTTGTGGGGCAGGGGCGCCGACGGCCCGGGGGATTGGTCCCGGAATATCGCAATCGCCAGCATCGCCTTCAGTGATGTCTTTCGGCATGACAATGATAGCAGGTCCTGGACGCCCGCTGGTGGCTAGCGCTAATGCCCGGGCAGTCACATCCGCCACTTGGGCAGAGGATTCGGGCTCAAACACACCCTTCGCGACGGCACCAAACATCTGGTGGTAGTCAATTTCCTGGAAAGCTTCCCGGCCTTTGGTCGCAGTTGGAACATGGCCAATGATAAGCAGCATCGGCGTTGAATCTTGCTTGGCGACATGCACACCGATAGAGGCATTGGTCGCACCAGGGCCTGTCTCTTATACACATCTCCGAGCCCACGAGACCTCTCTACATCTCG
>CAJXVF010000028.1 GCA_913060845.1 uncultured Alphaproteobacteria bacterium
TGGCAAGGCTGCGGCCAGCGGCGAGCGGAACGCCCGCAGCGCCAATCGGCCCCCGACCCTTCACTTCGCGGAAAAATACGACAGACCGGTTCAGGTTCATGACGTCTTGGGCCTGGCCTGGGTTGGACGCAAGCCAGGACCGGATCGCCTGCATGGACATGTCCTGCCGTTGGATAGCACCCGATGCGATCAAATCCCGGCCAATTGCGCGATAGGGCCTGCCATTCTTACCTGCATAGCCGATCCGCATGCGGGATCCATCAGGCAGCTTGACCACGCCAGAACCTTGAATTTCGAGGAAAAACCCAGCCACGGGCTCTGCCAACCATACAAGCTCTAGGCCTTGGCCTTGAAGCGCGCCACGGGCGACTTCTGCGCGCTCGTGATAGGGCACAAAGCGGCCATTTTCGATGCGGCCAAGCACAGTTTTGCCTTTGAGGTCAGCGTTAAAGGCGCCCAAGTCTGCGCTGATGATATCAGCAGGCTTGCGGTAAAGCGGCGTTTGGTTGGCTCCGCCACGTGTGCGGGATCCAGCGACTTCAGGCTCATAATAGCCGGTGAATAGGCCTGTTGAGGCGGTGGCGCCCACCTGATAGGGCTGAAACCAAGCCTCCACGAAAGCTTTGGGGTCTGTGTTGGGGGCAGCCTTGGCGGCAGCGCAGGCTGCAGCCCAGTCGACGTTCCGGCCAAGGGTGGGCCAGGTTTTGGATGCGGGATCGTTCGCACTTTTCCGCCCGAAGCGTTTACAGACGCCGCGAAACTGCTGCAATGCGATGGCGGGATTGTCCGCAGACCAACCCGGCAATGCTGAAAAAGCAACGGGCCGCAGGTCTGGCGGCGGCGCTGATTGGGTCTCAGTTGGCTTCGGAGTGGTTGTTTTTGGCGGCGGTTTCGCTGCGTCAGAACATGCCGCAAGCGCCAAAGCGGCGGCGGCTAAAATAATGAAGGGACGCATGGCCACTCGCTCCGGCGCGGGCTAGATCAGTCGCCCGGCTGGGTTTCGATCAGCAGCCAGTTCGGATCATCCGAATGCATATCCCGCTCGTACGTCCAGAGATCGACAATGGTTTCGACCTGGTTCGGCGCGCCATCAATCGGTTGATCGTCAGCATTGCGCAGCACGTTGGTTTGTTCAGACTTCAAACGGACAGTGACACGCGCGACAGAGCCTTCGACCTCGACATCATCAATCCCAGCAGTCTGGATGGCGATGACTGTGGCGTCCAAGGTCTCGCCCCGGGACTCACGGTCAGTGATCGCAGCTTCCATCGGCTCATAAACGTCATCGTGTGCAAGGCTGCGCAGTGTGTCCCGGTCACCGCTGGCATAGGCTGACAGGATCATGGCAAAGGCTTCACGTGCGCCGCCAAGGAATTCGTCTGCGTTAAATTCTGGATCAAGCGCATGCAGTTTCGCTGCTGGGCCAAAAGGCGGGGCAGCGTCGATGCTCGGGCGTGGAACGCCGGGTAAGGGCGTTACGTTGTCTGCGGCTGAATCGCTGGCTGGCGCATTTTTGTCAGCCTTAGGCCGGGTGCCGACATAGCGGTCAGCATCCTTGTAGCGCGGCCGTTCTTCACCGTGGCGTTTGCCCAACACACTGCGCAGTCGCAGGATCAAAAAACCTGCAACGACAGCCAGTATAATGACTTCGATCAGGGCGCTATCGCTCCCCATGAACTGTCTTCCCTTCGCACCCGCACCAAAACCACATTTGGCCTTGGCGTTTTGCGCTAGCCTTTTATCTTAAGCACGCGCTCCCTATGTAACATATAGGTCGTAAAGACAGGTTAGCGACCATTTGTTCCGTAACGGCGCAAAATCAAGCGCACATCGGATTTCGCCACCATAACGCCGGGACGCCGCAAAGCAAGCATGGGCTGGATACTGTTTCTTCTTTTCGTGGCGATGCCAATCGCTGAAATCGCTGTCCTGATCCAGGTCGGCGGGATAATCGGGACGTGGCCGACGATTGGCATTGTGATTTTCACCGCCTTTACCGGCGCATTCCTAGCCAAGATGGAAGGCCGTGCTGCGATGCAACGGCTGGCCCAGGCCGTGCAATCTGGCCAAGCGCCGATTGTGCCGGTACTGGATGCCGCCGCCGTATTCACCGGCGGCTTGCTCCTTCTAACGCCTGGATTCATAACGGATATTCTTGGGCTTTCACTTCTATTCGGGCCAACGCGTCTGCTGTGGGGCAAGGCGATTGCAGGCATGTCCCGCCGCCATAGAAGCCAGCGGGACCAGCGCGCGCCGGATGATGGGGTGATCGACGGGGTGTTTGTAGAGGTCGATCCGAATGACCCAGGCAATGGCCCAACGAATTCTCAGCCGCCTATTGATTTGCCGCCTGGGCGCCCCGGCCCAAGTTCCCGATATGAGCGCGACGAATGATTCTGCTGCGGCATGGCCAGACGGTCTTCAATCTGCATTTTAGCAAGACGCGCATCGACCCAGGCGTGCCGGACCCGCCGCTGACGCCGCTTGGTGAAACACAAGCGCGTGAGGCTGCCGAACGTCTGCAGGCAACGCCGATCCGCCGGATCGTCGCCAGCCCCTATGCACGCGCGATCCAAACGGCGCTGATTGTGGCTGAGCCGTTTGATCTATCTGTTGAGATTGAACCGGATATTCGGGAGCGCGCTGGATATTCCTGCGACATTGGTTCTGAACCAACAGACTTGGCAGACCGTTGGCCGGACCTAGACTTTTCTCACCTGGAGGCGCGCTGGTGGGCGCACCCTGGCGATCCAGCGTTGGATGGCCTGGATGAGCCTGAAGAGGTGCTGGATGCCCGCGTTCATGGTTTTCGTGCCCGCGTCGCCAACCGCGATGATTGGGCGGAGACTCTGGTTGTGTGCCATTGGGGGCCGATACGCTCTTTGGTGGGATACCGGGTCGAAAACGGGATGTTTGTTCAGCACGATCCTCACGCGCTGATAGCAGAAGTGAAGGCCGCTAAGCCGCGCTAACGGTTGTTTCTACCGCCGTTTCTATGCTAACCGGGCGTTCATCATATATGTGCGGTATTAAGCCGAGCATCCTTTCAAGATATTGACCCAATTAGGAGACAGCCCGATGGCTGAAGAAACCGCCGCGACCCAAGCCGTCGAGCAGGTACCGCCCCTTACGCTGACCGCACAGTACGTCAAAGACCTTTCCTTTGAGAATCCGGATGCGCCCCAGGCGTTGGGTGATCTTAACCCGCCGCCCGCAATCAAAGTCGATGTGGACGTCGAAGCTAAGTCGCTCGGCGGTCAATATTATGAAGCTGTGTTGCACGTGCGCGCCACGGCAGAACGTGACGATAAAACGTTTTTCGTCGTTGAAGTCAGCTATGGCGGCGTGTGCGCCGTCGCTGAAGGTGTGCCGCAAGAACATGTACAGCCGCTGGTGATGATCGAAGGCCCGCGCTTACTGTTCCCGTTCGCCCGCGCCGTTGTATCTGACGCCGTGCGTGATGGTGGCTTCCCGCCGCTGCTGATCAACCCAATCGATTTCGCTGCACTGTTTCAGCAGATGCAGGCGACCGCGCAGGCTGAACCTGAAGGCGAAGCGTAAGCGATTACCGTCTGCGGCGGCCTGGCAGCATCAACAGCAAGCCAAGGCCGCCGAGGATGGGCCATGCCGGCCACAACAGGAATGTCTGAATCGCAGGGTCCCAAAGCCAGGCGGAGACATACCGCTGGATAACCGCCTGTGCCGTATTCAGCCATTCTGGGAACAGCCGGAACGCGATTTCTCCGAAGACGATCAAGCTCCAGTCGCCATATTCAAAATAGCCAACCGCCTCCCAGACGATCACCGCCAGGGCCAGTGCTAGGAATAAAAGGGCGATAAAGCGGCGCATCGGCAAGGCTTTCTATAAACGCGAGTTGCCGGACTATACCACAGCTATTCTTGCAACGCCTTCGCGATGGCGTGAAGCGGCGCACTCGCTTGGTCGCCTTTGGCCGCGACGACCGCCAGATAATCCGTGCGCATGCTCGGCGCCCAGAATTGCTTCAGGTGCGATGCCGCCGCTACAGGGGCCGCGTCCCCTTGATGGCGGAAAAACTGATAAATCTCCCCCGCCATCCGCAAAAGCTTTTCGTCTTGCTTAGTCATTTTCTGCGCGCTCAATTCGGCGCTCCTTTGATCCGCTGAGCATGGGCATAAACGTCAAACCCATTGCCGCGCAAGGCTGCGGCCAGGGTGACGCCGGCGGCCTCTGCGGCGCGAACGGCGAGTTCGGTGGGCGAGGATGCAGCGGCGATGACGGGCGCTCCGGCACGGGCAGATTTCAGGACCATTTCGACTGAGCAACGGCTGGTTAGGCAAATTGCGCCAACAGATATGTCCTGTCCTGCCCGTATCAACGCGCCGATCAGTTTATCCAGCGCGTTATGGCGGCCAATGTCTTCCCGCACCGCTACAAGGGCACCGTCACCATTGATCCATCCGGCAGCGTGAACAGCGCGGGTTTGGGCGTTTAGGCGCTGCGCTTCTGGTAGACTGGCGATGGCTTTAAGCAGAATTTCAGGATCATACTGATTGGTATTTAGCGTTATGATAGGCGCTGATGCAAGCAGGGCGTCGAGGTGTTCCAGCCCGCAAAGGCTACAGCTGGTGCGGGCTGCGAAGGCGCGGCGTCGATCCTGCAAGGCGTCTGCACGGGCGGCTGGGATAGTGAGCCGGGCTTCATGGCCCTCATCTACCGCATGGATTGAAAGCGCCGAAATATCCGCTGGATCGTCGACAATGCCTTCAGTCAGCGCAAAGCCGTAGGCTAGGTCTTCCAGGTCTGCCGGGGTCGCGAGGACAGCGGCGAAAGCCTGGCCGTTGCAAGTGATGGCGAGCGGCGTTTCTTCTGGGATCTGGCGCTCGACATGCGTCCACTGGCCGGCCTCATAGCGAATGGCCTGGCGGGCGCTGGCTGGCTTCACTGGGCGCGCCTCATTCTGCAGGTTCCGCGATGCGCCGGGTTTCAGAGGACATCACAGCGTAGCTGCGTTGCCATGCTGATTCCTGGTTGGTCTTGCGCACTTCAACCGCAGTCACCTTGTATTCCGGGCAATTGGTCGCCCAATCGGAATTGTCGGTGGTGACGACATTGGCCTGGCCTGCTGCATGGTGGAATGTCGTGTAGACGACGCCTGGCTGCATACGGTCTGACAATCTGGCCGTCAGCGTGGTCTCACCCGCCCGGCTGGCGAGGCTGACCAAATCGCCATCCTTCAGACCGCGCTGTTCAGCGTCATGGGGATGCACTTCCAGCACATCTTCATCATGCCAAGTGACATTCGGCGTACGTGCAGTCTGTACGCCGACATTATATTGGCTGAGAATGCGGCCCGTGGTCAGCAGCAGTGGGAATTTGCGGGTAGAGCGTTCCGATGTGGCGAAGAATTCTGTGATCATAAACAGGCCCTTGCCGCGCACGAACCCATCCTCGTGCATGATCGGCGTGCCTTGGGGCTGCGTATCATTGCAGGGCCACTGGATGCTGCCTTCTATTTCCAGTGTCTCATAGGTGACGCCCGCGAAGGTCGGCGTCGTCATGGAGATTTCGGCCATAATTTCGGATGGGTGGCCGTAATTCATTGGATAGCCCAGCGCTTGTGCCAAGCCTTGTGTGATTTCCCAATCGGCCAATCCGCTGATCGGCGGCACGGCTTTCCGCACGCGGTTGATGCGGCGTTCGGCATTGGTGAACGTGCCGTCTTTCTCCAGGAAGGTGGAGCCCGGCAGGAAGACATGGGCGAAATGGGCGGTTTCGTTCAAGAACAAGTCTTGGACGATCAGGCAATCCATGGCTTTCAGACCGGCAACCACGTGGGACGTGTTCGGGTCCGACTGCGCAATATCTTCGCCCTGGATATAGAGCGCTTTGAACTTCCCGGCGACGGCGCCGTCCAGCATATTGGGGATACGCAGGCCGGGCTCATTCCCAAGCTCAACGCCCCACAGGTCTTCGTAGAGCTTGCGGGCGGCATCGTCTGAAACATGACGGTAGCCTGGGAATTCATGGGGGAATGAACCCATGTCGCAGGCGCCTTGCACATTGTTCTGGCCACGCAGTGGGTTCACGCCAACACCGCGACGGCCCAAGTTCCCGGTCGCCATGGCCAAGTTCGCCATGCCCATAACCATGGTCGAGCCTTGGCTGTGTTCGGTAACGCCAAGGCCATAGTAAATCGCACCATTGCCGCCGGTTGCATAGAGCCGGGCTGCGTTCCGGACGTCTGCCGCAGGAACCCCAGTATGGGCTTCAGCGGCTTCGGGGCTGTTGGCGTCCTCGGCGACGAAGTCTGCCCAGTGGGCGAATGAGTCTGTGTCGCAGCGGTCTTTGACAAACGCTTCGTTAACTAGGCCTTCGGTGACAATCACATGGGCGATTGCATTGATTAGCGCCACGTTGGAGCCGGGGCGGAGTGGTAGGTGGTATGCGGCTTCTACATGGGCGGACCGCACGATATCTGTTTTCCGCGGGTCAGCGACGATCAGTTTGGCACCCTCCCGCAAACGCCGCTTCATGCGAGATGCAAATACGGGATGTGCGTCTGTTGGGTTGGCGCCGATCACTAGAATAACGTCTGCATCCGCGACGGATTTGAAGTCTTGCGTGCCGGCGGATGTGCCGAACGCGGTTTTCAGGCCGTATCCGGTGGGCGCATGGCATACGCGGGCGCAAGTATCGACATTATTGGTACCGAACACAGCGCGGGTCAGCTTCTGCACCAGATAGGTTTCTTCATTGGTGCAACGGGATGAGGTGACGGAGCCCACAGCATCTTGGCCATGCTCCGCTTGGATCGCCCTGATGCGTCCCGCTGTAAATTGGAACGCTTCGTCCCAGGAGACTTCGCGCCAGGGATCGGTGATTTTATCCCGGATCATGGGCGATGTGATGCGGTCCGGATGGTTGATGTAACCCCATGCAAACCGGCCTTTGACGCAGGAATGGCCTTCATTGGCGCCGCCTGCTTTTAGCGGCGTCATACGCAGCACTTGATCGCCCTTAAGTTCCGCCTTGAAGGAACAACCAACGCCGCAATAGGCGCATGTCGTGACGACGCTTCGGTCTGGCAGGCCTTCGGCTTCAACGGGTTTTTCGATCAGGGTTGCGGTTGGGCAAGCATCCACACACGCGCCGCAGGACACGCATTCGGAGCCGAGGAAGTCCATATCCGGCCCGCCAGCGGAAATCGTGCTGTCAAACCCGCGCCCCAGCGTTGTTAAAGCGAACGTCCCTTGGACTTCGGCACAGGCGCGGACGCAGCGATTGCAGACGATGCATTTGGCTGGATCAAAGCTGAAATAGGGGTTGGACTGATCCTTCTCTGCGACCAGATGGTTGGCACCCTCATAGCCATAGCGCACGTCGCGGAGGCCTGTCGCAGCGGCCATGTCCTGCAATTCGCAGTCATTATTGGCCGCACATGTCAGGCAATCCAGCGGATGGTCAGAGATATATAGTTCCAGCACCCCCCGGCGGAGGCGGCGGAGGCGATCTGTATCTGTGGAGACGCTCATGCCGGGTTCAATCGGCGTCGTGCAGGAGGAAGGCGTGCCTTTGCGGCCATCAATCTCCACCAAGCAAAGACGGCAGGAGCCCCAGGCGTCGAGCCTGTCAGTGGCGCAAAGCTTAGGAATTTCTGTCCCGGCCAGCATCGCGGCATGCATGATGGAGGCACCTTTAGGCGCAGTCACATCTTGGCCGTCAATGATGAGGGTAACGGTTTCTTCTGTCAGGGGAGCAGGCGTGCCGTAGTCGATTTCTTTCAAGATGCTCACTGGCTGGCTCCTTTATCGAAATCTTGCTTGAACCACTTTAGCGCACTTTCCACCGGCGTTGGCGTCAATCCACCAAGCGCACAAAGCGAGCCATCCCGCATGACCTCCAAAAGATCGCCGAGAACAGTGAAGTTGGCGTCAACATTGTCACCCGCTGTGATTTTATCGACCACCTCGACACCGCGTTGGGCACCGATACGGCAGGGTGTGCACTTACCGCAGCTTTCATGGGCGCAGAATGCGAACGCGAAGCGCGCCTGTGCCGCCAGATTCACGGTATCGTCGAACACCACAACGCCGCCATGGCCCAGCATGCCGCCCGCCGCTGCGAAGGCTTCATAATCCATCGGCGTATCGAGCAGGCTTTCCGGGAAATAGGCCCCCAGAGGTCCGCCAACCTGTACAGCACGGACCGGCCTGCCGGACCGTGTGCCGCCGCCAAAATCCTCAATTAATTCCCGCAATGTGATGCCGAACGGCGCTTCGACCAGCCCACCTTGCTTAATATTCCCCGCGAGCTGGAACGGCATCGTCCCACGTGACCGGCCGGTGCCGAACGCATGATGCGCTGCCGCACCCTCTGCCAGGATGATCGGCGCGGCTGCCAGGGTCAGCACATTATTGACGACCGTTGGCTGACCGAACGCGCCCGCATGGGCCGGCAGCGGCGGCTTCGCGCGGGAGAGGCCGCGTTTGCCTTCTAGGCTTTCAAGTAGGGCTGTTTCCTCGCCGCATATATAAGCGCCGGCACCCATGCGGAGTTCAATGGAGAAGCGGAACCCGCCAGCTAGTTCATTGTCCAGGAAGGGCGCATTGGCGATGGCGTTGGTAAGCGTTTCCGCCGCATCTGGGTATTCGCTGCGTAGGTAGATAAAGCCTTTGGCCGCACCCACTGCATAGCCCGCAATCGCCATGCCTTCGAGCAGCAAGAACGGATCGCCTTCCATCAGCATGCGATCTGCGAATGTGCCGCTGTCACCTTCATCCGCGTTGCAGACAATGTATTTCTGTTGGTCTGGCGTATCTGCGACGGTGCGCCACTTGATACCGGTCGGGAACCCAGCGCCGCCACGCCCGCGCAGACCAGAATCGGCAATCGCTTGGATCACAGCATCCGGCGTCATGGCGAGTGCTGCGTTCAACCCGGCTTCACCGCCAGACGCGCGATAGGCCTTAATATCCGTTGGGTCCATAGCGCCGACGCGCTTGAACAGCATCCGTGTTTGGCGCGCGAATTCTGGAATATCGGCGAGTGGGCCGATGCGCTTGGCACCATCAGCCAATACTCCGGTCGCATCTTCTGGCGTTAGCGGGCCGTAGACGACGCCATCGATTTCGGCCATTGGCTCCAGCCAGTAAAGGCCGCGAGACCCGGTGCGGATTACGTCTGCGCCAGCGGCCTCAAAAGCTGCGGCCACAGCATCAGCGCCGACGGATTTGGCACCGCTGTCCTTGGCGATCAAAACTGTCGTCATGGCTTCACCAGCGCGGTGATGGTTTTGGCCTCAACCCGCCCAATCAACTGCCCATCGACCATAGCGGCAGGGGCGAGTGCGCAATTGCCGAAGCAATAGGCGTCTTCCAACGTGACAGCGCCATCCCCGCGCGTTTCGCCAAACGCACACCCAAGTGCGGCTTCAACCTCCGTCACGACGCTAGCAACGCCTGCTGCCTGACAAGCTTCTGCCCGGCAAAGCTGGACGATTGTGCGGCCCGGCGGCGCGCTCCGGAAATCGGAATAGAACCCGGTGACACCCGCAACATCAGCCTGCGAAACATTCAAAACCTCAGCGACGATGGCCTGGGCTTCTTTGGGCACATAGCCAAAGCGCTGATTGATCCGCACCAGCGCTTCCATCAACGGGCCATCCAGCCCAAGGCAGTCGCGGGCAATAGCGTGGATGATGTCAGAGTTATCTGCGCTTTTGATCATTGCACTTTGTTATGCGGAATCTGCTGAGACGGCAACCAATTGCTGCGGGCTGGACAGTCCGCCTGCACATCGGCAGGCTTTTCATCAGTGTACGAAATGGAGGGCTGGATAATGCCGAGCATGGTTTCCGATGAAGCGCGATCTTGGATTGGACGGTCCCAGCCGCCTATTCATATGGAAGTGACGCGGCGGGATATTCAGAAATATGCGGTCGCCACCGAACAGCGGCAGCAGAAGTTTCTGGATGGGGATGAAGCGCCGCCGATGTTCCTGTTTGGCTTGCTCCGCCCTATCGTACCGCTGGAAGGCCTTGGGCCAGACGGCATTGCGCGCGACGGGTTCCTGCCGGATTTCCCGCTGAAACGTATCATGGCTGGCGGTACGGAGATGACCTACCACCGCCCGCTTCGCCCCGGTGACAAGCTGATCGCCACCAAAACACTGGCAGATATTCAGGAGAAACAGGGTGGTACAGGCCCCCTGATTTTTGTCTCCTATGACCTAACCGTGGAGACTGAGGACGGCGAAGTCGTTGTTGAAGAACGCAGCATGAGGATTATCCGATGAGCGCCCGATTTGAAGCCATCAGCGTCGGCGACGCCCTGCCAGAGCGCGCCTTCACCGCCAGCAACGTCTCGCTGTTTCTGTATAACGCCGCGATCTGGAACGCCCATCGCATCCATTATGACGCGCCCTACACGACAGACGTAGAAAAACACCCAGCAGTCGTGATCGACGGCCCGCTGCAAGGTGATTGGATGAGCCAATGCGTGCTCGATTGGGTAGGCGAGGACGGCGCGCTGCTAAAATTCCAATACGCCAATCGCCGCGCATCATACCTTGGCGAAACCTTGAAGACCGTTGGCCGCGTTACGGCTAAGGATGACGACGCCAAAACTGTCACCATGGAACTGGGCGTTCAGAATGAGGCCGGGGATGTCATTGCGCCGGGAAGCGCGGTCGTGCGGTTTGGGAGCTAAGTAAATTTAGCTCTTAATGTTCTTGTAGTGTTCTAATTCATTCCTATCTCTGAGGCTCACTCTGTCTCGAAGGGAATGACGATGACATCCGCGCGCCTCACGAAAACCAAACAACCGGCCTCATTTTTTGATGACGCCTTTATATCCCAAGGGCTTCAACCGCCCCAGGATCCGCGCCCGTTCTCTGAACGAGACAGCGTCATCCGCACACCTGTCGGCACAGATTTCGCCAATCAGCCGAACGATGTTGTGACCCTTGGCCGAAATCTCGCTGTATTGGGTTATGTGCCTGTCTCTTATACACATCTCCGAGCCCACGAGACCTCTCTACATCTC
>CAJXVF010000029.1 GCA_913060845.1 uncultured Alphaproteobacteria bacterium
CCTAACCATATGACCTGCATAGCCTTTCTTAGCTATCTAGGCCAGCCCCTAGATTAAATCATATACAGAAATCGTATTTGCAAAGCGACCTGCCGAAAAAAAGAATAGGCCTGATGGCCTGATTATTCTCCGTGTTGGTTCCCGTGAATGGCGAGCGATTGTCGAAGCCAAAATCGGGGGAGCGGATCTGGATGCAGATCAGATTGAGCGTTATCGCGAATTGGCGCGTGATAACGGCGTAGACTGCGTTATCACGATTTCAAATCAATTCGCTACGACGCCAGATAATCATCCAATAGAAGCTGTCAGGAAAAATAGATCAAAGATCCCAGTTTTCCATTGGTCGTGGATGCATATCATGACGACTGCTGATCTTCTAATTAGCCAAGGTGCAGTTGGTGATAAGGATCACCTTGTCCTCCTCAACGAGATGCGGCGTTTTCTCTCCCATGACAGCACCGGCGTAAGGGGTTTTGATCGGATGCCGCGCGAGTGGCCCGAACTAAACAAGCTAGTTTCAAGCGGGGGCATTATCCCGTCAAAATCCGTTGAAGCTCGGGCCGTTGTTGAAGCGTGGCATCAGGAAACCCGCGATCTCACATTAATTCTTAGCCGTATGACAGAAACCTTTGTCATTCAAAAACTTTCCCGCAGGCACCTAACTGATCCCGTGGCTCGGCTAAAAGACGACATGGCGCTACTTTGTGAGAGCAAACAATTGGAGGTATCACTTGCAATTCCTGATGCAGCTGCCCCGATTGAGGTCATAGTTGACCTTGCCCTACGGACCGTTGACGTCGGCATGACCTTGCGTGCCCCAGAGGATCGGCAGTCTGCAAAGGCACGGCTCAATTGGCTTCTCAGGCAAATTAGAACCGATGCAATTCTAGACGCCCATATTCGATTCTTCTGGCCTGGCAGGAGTCCACAGACCCAATTTCAGATAGCAGAGCTTCGGGAGAACCCTGGTGTTATTGGTGAGGGCAAAGACCGTCTTGCACCGACTTCTTTTCATGTCTTTCAATCAAAGGCATTTGGTGCGCGATTCGCGCAGCAGACTGCTTTTATTGACGATATTGAGAAACTCATTCCTTGTTTTTACGATAATTTCGGCTCTGAGCTATCTGCATGGCAGAAGCCTGCGCCAAAGTTCAAACCGGGTCGAGACGATGCAAGTGACGTAGCGACTGAGGCTATTGCCGATGGGGCGGACTCGTTTGAGGCATAGCTGGTTAGGGAGCCATCACATTGTGCCTAAAGGTCCTCGAAAGCTGTAAATCGCGTTTAACTCTGCGGCAGGAATACGCCTTTGCCGGTCTTTTGTTGATCGAACAGTTTGTAGGCTTCGTCTGCCTGGTTTAGTGACCATTTGTGGCTGAAGAGGCTGTCGACGTCGATTTTGCGGTCGGAGACGAAGCGGGCGCAGTCAGCCTGGCCGACTTTGGAGAAGGTCCAGTGGCCCATCAGCGTTACTTGGCGGCGGATGAGGTCTGGCGAGACTTCAAGCATCACCTCACCACCTTCGCCGACGAAGCATGCGCTGCCCCATGCACGGGTGACGCGTACTGCAGCCCGGCGGGCGTCTGGTGAGGAGGAACTGTCCAAGGTTTTGTGGGCGCCCTCACCATGAGTTAGGTCTTTGATCGCCTCTACCGGATCAACGGCCATTGGGTCCAATGCCACATCAGCACCCATATCCAACGCCATCTGACGGCGTTCTGGTGAGATATCGATGGCGATCACGCGGGCCCCCATTGCCACGCCAAGCTGGGTCGCGGAAAGGCCAACCGGACCTTGCCCGAACACAGCGAGCGTCTCGTCGCCTTCTAAGCCCAAGCGCTTTAGCGCCCCGTAGGCCGTGCCAGTGCCGCAGGAAATTGCCGCACCCGCTTCAAATGAAAGGCTATCTGGCAACGGCACCAATGTGTGAGCGGGAACGCGCATGTATTTCGCGTGGGCACCATGGGCGACGGAGCCGAAGACAATCGCCCCATCGTCGCACATTTGCGACCAGCCAGACTGGCAATGACGGCACACGCCACACCCATCGTAATGGTGATCCATAACGCGTTGGCCAACACGGGCTTCTCGTTCTGTTACGGCGGAGCCGACTTCCACCACGATGCCGCAAGGCTCATGGCCAGCGATCTGGGGTGTGGAGGCGCGCTTGATACCGCCGCGGACAACGCCTGGCTCGAACTTAGGGCGGTAGGCCTTTAAATCGGTCCCGCACATGCCGGAAGCCCTGATCTCAAGGATCACATCCCGAGGGCCAGGGGTCGGATCATCAAACTCCCGTAATTCAACCTGCCGCTCGCCAAGAAATACGATGCCCTTCATGGGATCCTCCTAGATTTATCGCTCTATACGTTATTGCGTCCGGTTATAGCTCATCAGGATATGCGAATTTCGCTTTGCCCGTCGAGGCTATGAGGCCTGCGCCGCCTGCAGCTGCAATAGCTTGCCCGGATGGCTGGCCGCCTTCTTCATTCTGTCCGTGCTCATTCCATTCAATCTGAACGCGGCGTTGCGCCAGTTCGATACCGGCTGCGTAGAGCGCATTCTTGACATCCTGGAAAACGGCCTTGCGGATCACGAATTGCTCACGCGGCTTGCACATGAACTTGGTGCGGAGGATGAGCGCACCTTCTTCAATCCTGAACACGCCTTGTGATTTCAACGGCTGAATAAACTTCTCACCAAGTTCAGGGTGTTCCAGCAGGGCCAAGCCAACCTTCTTGATGATCTTGCGGACGGCTTCTGTGTCTGTGTCATAAGGCAGACGGAATTCCTGCTTATAAATCGCCCAATCGCGATTGTAGTTCGTGATGGACCGCAATTCACCAAACGGCACGGTATGGATAGCACCGCGATGATGGCGAAGGCGCATGGAGCGGATAGAAATTTTCTCCACTTGCCCTCGAATTTCACCGAACTCAACGTATTCGCCGACGCGGAAGGCATCATCAATCAGAAAGAACACGCCCGAAATGATATCCCGCACTAAGGCCTGAGCGCCAAAGCCGATTGCGATGCCAGCAACGCCAGCAACGTCAGCAACGTCAGCTTCCGCAAGCAGGGGCCCAATGTTAATGCCCATTGATGACAGGACGACCATGATCGTAATGATCGCCAACACCGAAAGCACAAACCCGCGCATCAACGGTAAAAGCGTGCCAAAGCGGGACGTAACAAGGCCACCAAGGCCATCCTCATCAATCGCTTGATCGCCAGCGTTGGCGCGGGCTTGGGCTTCCTCGCGCTCCATAATGCGCGCAATGCTTTGCTCGACCAGTGTCCATGCAACAGCCGCAACAACAAGGATCGTTGCGACCTTGCCCGCTGCCTCCATGATTTTGAGGCCGATGGAGCTATTCAAAGCGGCGACCATGTCCATACCGAACACATGCAAGAGCGCCAGTCCTGCCAAGCTGAACAGTACATATTCCAGCACTTTCGCCAACCAGGCAGAGGTGTATTCGACTTCAAGTGTATCGGGCTGTGGTGCGGGTTGGTCTGCAGCGTCACCCATCTCGGCAATATCTTTTGGGTCCACCGGGATATCCGTGGTCGCTTGATGAACGACATGCACACGGCGGGCTTTGATCGCACCGAAATATAGGGCACCCGCAGTCGCGGCGAAGACCACCAGCACAGCGACAGGCTTACTGAGATCGCCGGAGAGTAAGCAGACAGCCCAAAGCAGTGTGAGCAGGAGTAGTCCGCTTAGTAGAGAAAACCGCACCCCTCTGCTGAGCGCAGGGTATTCGGCGTTCTCTGAACTTCCACCGCTCTTCAAGACCAGCCGTGCTGTCAGCAACGCGATGACTAGACCACCGAGCATGAGCAACAATGCGAATGCGCCACGAGGCATTGTCGTTAGATTGAATACGCCGCCAGCGAAGGTCATGAATCCAGCTAGCAGCATAATAACTGTCAGCCATTTTGATGTGCTGTCAGCGGTTGCGTTCAGTAGATGGGGCAAGCGCCGTTCGGGCGCGTGTGGGGCCAAAAGAAAGCGGCCGATAATCCACCCTGCATATCCTGTCGTCGCGGCACCGAGGCCGCCCAGCAGCATAATACGGATTGGCGCATTCTGCTCAAACCATAGGAGGCTGAGGGCGAATGCGACAAGAACAAACACAGTCAAACCAAGGCCATCGCGCGCGAGGCCCGCAAGCGACGCAGATAGCCGTGGGATTAAGTGAAAGCTGTTGCATGGTTTGGGGCGGGTGAACCGCTCTAGCCGCCGGTAAGCGAATGAAGCAGCTGCGAGCCCTGCCGCCAACATCAATGCCAAATTAAGGAGGCCAGCCCACGCGACCGGCCAGCCCTCAAGGTCTGTGAGTAGCAGGAAGGCGCGGTTGGCGTGTCCTTCGAGATTGCTGGCGATGACCATCACGCGGTCAAAATTGCGAGCGATATTGCCCACACTTGTGCGCAGTTTTTCAATGAGGTCAGCAAATGGATCAGCGCTGCTGGTTTGATCCATTCGGTCGCCGGCAGGCTCTGCCGCTTTAGCGGATTTCAGTTCCGCTTGAACAGCATCCCGCACGATGGGCGCGATCAGCGATTCCAGGCTTTGCTTGGCCGGATCAGTTTCCGCTTCGCTGGCTTTTTCAGCTTTGGCCGCAGCAATGGCACGTTGGGCCGGGTGGATCGCCTGCGCTCAAGCCTCATTGGATATGCCCACACTTAGCAATGTGGTGAGTATAGCGACAGTGAGAGCCCAGCGTGTGGCCAGGAATTGTATTCTGGTCAGCATCGTCTGAGCCCCCTCGCCCACAAAATCGCCTAGTCTGGTGGTATCAGTCTTCCGGACGGGTGTTGAATACCGCTTCGAAACGGTCCTGGAATTTTGGCCATACTTCCGGGTTCAGCAGGCGCGGTGGCTTTTCACCGTTGCGGACTTGAACCAATTGTTCGGCCCCAATCTTAGCAATATTGCGGCGGCTCTCGACCGTGATGCCTGCTGTATGTGGGGACAGGCAGACATTATCCATTTGTAGCAATGGGTGGTCTGTGGGCGGCGGCTCAATATCCCACACGTCAATGCCCGCACCGGCAAGCTTGCCGGAATTAAGGGCTGCTACCAGCGCATCTTCATCGTGAATATAGCCACGAGCGGTCGCGACATAGATTGCGCCATCTTTCATGGCATCGAAGACTGATTCGTCGACCATGCCACGCGTGGTTGGGATGAGTGGGCAGTTCAGGGAAACGAAATCAGCTTCCGCGACCATCTCATGCAAGCTGTCAAATTTCGTAGCGCCCTTGGCCGTGATTTCTTCGGCAGTGAGCAGCGGGTCATAGGCAATGATGCGGCAGTTGAAGAGCCCCGTGCAGAGGTCCGCTAACCGGCTGCCAACATGGCCAAGGCCAATAATGCCGACGGTTTTGTCCTTAAGCTCCGTACCCTTGAAAGCATCACGATCTGTGATGCCACCCCGCCGAACGGCGCGGTCTGACTCCATAAGGCGCTTTGAGACCGTTAGCATCATGGCCAGCGCGTGTTCGGCCACACCTTCCTTATTCCCGCCAGCCTGATTGACAACGGCGACCCCAGCCCGCGTCGCGGCTTCCAGGTCACACACATCGTACCCTGCGCCATATGTGGACAGCATCAAAATGTTCGGGCAGCGCTCAAACAATGAGTCCACGCCCCAAAACTGCTTCGGCAATTCATCCTTGGCACTGGAGATGCTGTAGACGTGCGTCTGGCCAAGCGCGTCAAAAATGGTGTCTTCCGGATCAGTCAGTTGTCGTTGCTCTACAGCGAAACCACCATCGGCTTCCAAGACATCCAGAAACGAATTTTCCATCGGTCGGGTGAAGTATAGAACGCGCATGGCGTTAGCATTGGTATTCATCGTGTTTGGACCTTCTAAGACGCGTCAATGTTCGCTTTGGCGTATTCGGCATCAAGTTTACCAATCAGCCAAAGCCCAAGCATGCGGAAATCACTGGCGAATGACCAGAGCGGATAGGTGAAAGTGGCCGGGCGGTTACGTTCGACAAAGAAATGTCCGATCCAGGCAAATAGATATCCGCTGATGAGCGCTGCTGGGATGAGCGTCCAATCCAATAGAATGGCGGTTGCGATCATCAACGCAATGCCAAGGCCAGTGCCGAAATAGTGCAGGCCCCTGGTTTCAGGCTTTTGATGTTCTGACAGATAATAGGGCCAGAATTCAGCGTATGTTTTGTATTTTTCGTCCATATTCGGCTCAGTCATGCTACGGCCTCGCTTGCTAAACGCGCTGGATCGCCTTATCCCACGCGTTCCTTCCATTCTCGACTATTTGATTAGGACCCTTCGTCATGGGCTACAAGGTTGCTGTTGTGGGTGCGACCGGCGCTGTCGGCCACGCCATTCTTGAAGCATTGGACGAGGTCGACTTTCCGGTTGATGAAATCGTCGCCCTCGCCTCCTCCGCTTCTATCGGTAAAGAAGTGTCGTTCGGCGATGAAACGCTCAAAGTAAAAGAGCTGGCGAAATTTGACTTCGAAGGCTTTGACATCGCCCTTTTCTCACCGGGCGGCAAAGTATCCGCTGAGCATGCGCCGCGCGCTGCGAATTCAGGCTGTGTCGTTATCGACAACACCAGCCATTTCCGCATGGACCCGGATGTGCCCTTGATCGTGCCGGAAGTGAACCGCCACGCGCTTGAAGGTTTCCGGGAACGGAACATCATTGCAAACCCAAACTGCTCAACGATCCAGATGGTCGTCGCACTGAAGCCACTGCATGACGTCGCACGCATCAAGCGCATCGTGGTGTCGACGTATCAGGCGGTCAGTGGCGCTGGGCAAGCTGGGATGGATGAGCTCTACAGGCAGACTAAGGGCATCTACCAAATGGAGGAAGCGCATCCGAAAGAATTTCCTGTTCCGATCGCCTTTAACGCGATCCCGCATATTGGTGACTTTATGGAGGACGGCTCCACCCACGAAGAGTGGAAGATGGTGGTCGAAACCCAGAAAATTCTGGACCCAGAGATTGAAGTCTCTGCCACTTGCGTTCGCGTGCCGGTATTCGTTGGCCACAGTGAATCCGTGAACATCGAATTCGAATCGCCGCTGGAACTTGAGGAAGCGGTCGACCTACTTCAGAACGCTGATGGCGTTGTCGTTATGGATCGCCGCGAAGCTGCTGGATACATAACGCCGAAAGACGCAGCCGGTGATACAGCAGTCTTCGTCTCTCGCCTACGCGAGGATACGACCGTACCTTACGGGCTGAATATGTGGATCGTCTCCGACAATCTGCGCAAGGGTGCTGCATGGAATTCTGTGCAGATCGCCCAAGCGTTGGCAGAAGATTACATGTAAGCGGACTGCCGCCTATGGATCTCACGACCTGGCTGGCCTTCGTTGCTGCGTCCACACTTCTTCTGCTGCTTCCAGGCCCAACAGTCCTGCTGGTACTTAGCTATGCGCTGACACAAGGCCGACGTGTCGCTCTGGCGACTGTTGCCGGTGTGGCGTTGGGGGATGCTGTCGCCATGACGGCGTCTCTGGTTGGGCTGGGAGCCCTTGTGCTGGCGTCAGCAGAAATGTTCACCGTGCTAAAATGGGCAGGTGCGGGTTACATGGTCTATCTTGGCGTTCAGCTTCTACGGAGTGCGGGAGGTGCGCGATTTGAGGCGTCTAAAGACGCACCTGCCGTTCGTGCCAACAGTGTTTTCGTCCATGCGGCAGCTGTGACGGCGTTGAACCCCAAATCCATCGCATTCTTTATAGCCTTCGCCCCGCAGTTTGTAGATACAAGCGCGCCGCTTGCCCCGCAATTCGCAATTATGATCACGACGTTTGTGGGGCTCGCAGCGATTAATGCGCTCGCTTATGAGCTCCTAGCGGACAAGCTGCGCCAGAAGCTACAGCGCCCGTCGGTCATTCAATGGCTGACGAGGATTGGCGGAGGCGCGTTGATCACCATGGGTGCCGCTACAGCAGCCACGAGCCGTTGAAGCGGCGCACGAGCGCTTACTTCGCGAGATAGAGCACGCCGCAGATCAAGATGATCGCAATAAACTGCAACAGCACACGCATTTGCATCAGCTTGTTGCCATATTTCTTGTTGAATTCGCCGCCGCCTGCGAAGCCACCAATGCCGATGATCAGCACGATAGCCGTCGCTGCAATCGCCAGCGGGATTAAAAGCCACAACAATCCGCTCATCACCATCGCCCTCTTGAAACCATAATCACTTTCATAAACTATAGAGCGCTCGGACGATTCGAAAGCGCGCCGTACTGACGCGCTCCCTCGGACATTGTATGTGCCAAGCATTGGTCGCATCCGCTTTAACGGTTGCGTTAGTTCAAGTACGCTAAATCTCGATACCCCTTCTCAGGAGTTTGCCCCATGAAAAAGCTTATTACTGCCGGTATTGCGGCGCTCATAGCAGCAGCCGGCGCATGGTTCGGCGTCCCTGTCTATGCAGACGGTGAGTTCAAAGGCGCGCTTGATGGTTATTTCGCGGCTAAAACGGATGAGCGAGCGGGCTACCAGAACGCCAAGCTGGATTACTGGAAAGACCGGGCTCAAGTCGGCACCGTGACGGATGTGGTGACGATTGATATTGGCGGTGAGACGCTACGTATGCTCGTGACCGTCAACAACTTGGTCATTGAGGGCTACGATCTCGACGCTGCAAGCACAGCGTCCGCGGGCGCAGATGGTAAGGTTGAACAACTCGCTGAACGGATTTCATGGTCAGGGTTCACGATGACTAATGAGGCCGGCGGCGGGATGCTGACAGGCAAAGCTGGAGCGCTTTCCGGCGTCAAAGCAGACAAGCTTGATCTCAATAACATTCTTGGAACCATCGGTGCAGAGTTTGCTGACATCAAACAGGCGGATGTCGGCTTTGAGTGGCAAGAGGGCACAGACTCGATCAAAGCTGGCTTAGGTGCATTCGCGGCAAGCAATGCCCGGTCAGGTGGTGTCATTGCGCTAAAGATCGGTGATCTCTCACTTGGTGGTGCTTTCGCCAAGAATGAGGTGAGCGGCGACTTCAGCATGGAATGGGGAAGTCTCGCACTTAACGAGCTAAGGATTGGCGATCTTATTGCCATCAAGCGCGCCGAGATAAATTCCTTAATGGCAAGCTTCAGTATTCTCGCGCCTAACCGAGCTGGAGGCGAACCCGAACCTGTTGCTGCCAATATCAGCTACGATACGTACCTTCTTAAAAACGCTGACCTGGATCCAGCAGCCTTCAATATCTATCCCAGAATGCTGGAGATATTGAAGCGCTCTGCTGGCGAACCAAAGCCTGAGGAAATTGCTCAAATATTTGAGTTGTTCGTTACGATAATGGAGACCGTGGTCGCGAAGAATACGGGCATGGATGTATTCGAGATGACCAATCTCGTCATCGATATCCCAAAGCTACAAACGCAGACCATTGAGCGAATTTCGGCGCAGGATTACCGAGGCCTCAAGGTCGGTCTTATGGAAATATCCGGCGTGAAGCAGACCACGACTTTAGGTGCCACTAGCTCAATAGATTCCTTCGCGTATGAGGATGCTGACCTAAGCGCGCTGCCTGCTTATCTGCGCACAGTGTTAGGTGACGTAGTAACGCCAGACAGCTTGGCCCATGCTCAAAATTACTATCGTGACACTACGATTGCAGCAGCCATTCCAGCGATCACATTCGGGCGCTGGCACCTGAAAAACCAGAACATAACATTGCCGGATGACACCAGCATTCGGATTGGTGATGTTTCAATGGTCCCGATGCGCGCTGACGCCAACGGCCAAGTCCAGTTCGCAACGATTGTTTCTGGAATTGACCTGCCCATGGATAAATTGGCGCTGCGTGATCCGCGCGCTGGTGCTGCACTTGCAATGTTGCAGGCGCAAGGGATCGAGCAATTATCGCTTGGCTACGGGATTGATGTGACTGCAAGTCCGAAAGCGGGAACGGTCAATATCGATGATCTGTCCGTCACGCTGAAGGAACTTGCTGCAGTCAATATTTCCGGCAAGGTCAGCGGGATAGACATCGAAGAGCTTCGGAAATTGCCAGAGCAAGAATGGACCGGGCCATTGATGCAATCCGGCATTGGCGGTCTCACGATTGAAGCCAAGGATGAGGGGCTGCGCGCGATAGCACTTAAAGTCTTTAGTGAGCAGCGCGGCGGCACGCCTGATCAGGTTGCTGAGGGCCTTGCCGCGCAGGCTGAACAATTGGCGGCCCAGCTTGGCTCAGCACGCGCTGCATCAATCGGAAAAGCCCTTGCGGCGTTTCTACGCGAGGGCGGGTCGCTTAAAGTGACCGCAGCCAAGACTGACCCAACGCCAATCATAGACATCATGATGGCGACGCAAACACAGGGCCCGCCAGCTGTTCTAGAATTGCTGCAGATCGAAGCGGTTCACATGCCCTAGAAGCGTGTCCGCAAGTTGATGGAGCCAAAACGGCTCCAGCGATCTTGCTTGGTGTGTTGCAGTGACCGAATAACGTGCGTGAATGCCAACTCAACACGCCCGATCTGTATGGCAACGCCCGCTTGGAGATCAAGCTGGAACGGCACGAGCTTTACGCCTGCGCTATCTTTGAATGTGTTGCCTTCAACAAATAAATCGCGTGCAACAGCCCTACCCGCTATTCCACCGAAAACGTACCACGAAAACCCATCAACATCCTTGAAGAATCCTGGGCCGGACAATGCAGGCCGCACCCTTGGCGGGCCGTAATCATCGCCAAGATCTTCGCCTAATCGGAATGACACACCGGCCGTCCCATAGGTCTCAATATTACCAAGTGCGGCCCCTACATAGGGGGTTATATCGCCTTCGAGTGGGATGATTGGGACATCCCACTTTTTTTGGCTAGAGCGCCGTCCATTTAATCTGCAACATATCCAGCAGCCTTAAAGAAGTTGTGG
>CAJXVF010000030.1 GCA_913060845.1 uncultured Alphaproteobacteria bacterium
CCTCCTTCGAATCTTCATCAATCCGATGGAATCACATCCCACTGTTATCACTCAAAAACTTTTAAAACGGGCTCTAAAGCCGCACGATCCGTTCCGCAGCTGTGCGTACTGCGTTTGGATCAACGTCCATGTGCGTTACGGCGCGGAGGGTGTGGGGGCCGACGGCGCCGATGCGGACGTCGGCTTCGGCGAGGGTGCGGGCGCTGAATTTGGCGGCGTCTGCGGTTTTGTCGGCCAGATCGAAGATGACGATATTGGTGTCTACCGTCGCTGGATCAATGGAGAAGTTTGGCGAGCCTGCCAGGACTTCGGCGAAGCTTTTGGCAGCGGCGTTATCTTCCGCCAAGCGTTCCACGTTATTCTCTAAACCGTAGAGCGCACCGGCAGCGATGATGCCGGCTTGGCGCATGGCACCGCCGATCCGCTGCTTCCATTGCCATACGGCTTCAATGAAGTCTGCTGACCCGGCCATGGCGGCACCAACAGGGGCGCCCAGGCCTTTGGAGAAATCGATCCAGACTGTATCCGCCGTCGCACCGTATTCAGCTGCACTCACACCTGTCGCGACAACGGCGTTCAGCAAGCGTGCGCCATCCATATGGACGATCAGGTCCGCTTCCCGTGCGGCAGCGCTGACGGATTGCACGGCCTCCAACGGCCAAGCGACACCACCGGCCATATTGGCGGTGTTCTCAATTTCGAGCAGGCGGGTTTTTGGCGCGTAGCGGCTGGCGGGGCGGGTTGCGGCGCGGACGGTGTCTGCAGTGAACATGCCCCGATCGCCCGGAAGCGCTGTCATTACCGCACCAGCAAGGGCCGAGGGGCCGCCGCCTTCGTAATTCAGGATATGTGAGGTTCCGTGGCACAGAATTTCGTCGCCAGGGCGGCAATGCACCATTAACGCGATTTCATTGCACATGGTGCCAGACGGCAAAAATACGGCCGCTTCTTTACCCAGCAGGTCCGCAACTTTATCGCAGAGCGCGTTAACGGTTGGGTCTTCGCCGCGCTGCTCATCGCCCACTTCGGCGTTCGCCATGGCGCGCCGCATCGCATCCGAAGGACGCGTCTGGGTATCGCTATACAGGTCGATCATAGGCCTTAGTTCAGGCTGCTGGTCGCCGGTAAGGCCAGGTAAAACATGAGGAAAACGATCAACGCGCCGGCACCATAACCACCAAGCGTCGTCCAGATGTTCATCCGGTCTGGCATTGGATCATTTGGATCTTCTTCAAGCATATCTGTCTCGCTCTGTATTCTTGAAACATCTGCGGAGACTCTGCCGGTCATCGCCGTCGCAGTCATTTGCTGCAAGGCTTCTAACCAATCCGTCAACCAAATTCATCAAATGTCGTTAGTGCGTATTTACCACAGATTTATAGGCCATCCGTATTGTGCTGGTTGAGTTCACAAACCAATGCGCCATTGCGCCACTGAAAACCTAGCTGAGAAAGACGGGAGTCTAACTATGCCGCAAGGTCGTAAAGCTAAAAATCAAAAGGGTTTTACCCTGGTCGAATTGATGGTCGTCGTCTCGATCATCGGGATTCTCGCCGCTATCGGCATTCCACGCGTGTTCGCCTATGTCCGCGCCAGTGAAACGGCAGAGGTCAGCCAGAACGCCGGTCGTATTCTTGCGGGCATCAAGGCTTATGGCGACAGCCAGTTGAAGTCGACAGCTGATATCGTGGCAGATATTAACGGTACTGGTCTAACGCCAGATGGCTCGGCGACAACCGAGTTATCCACGATCATCCCATTTCTCGTGCTGCCAGCTGACGCAGATTTTGAATACGCGATTTCCGCGGTGCCGGGGACCGCAGGGCCACAGGACGGCGAGGCTGTTGTCTGTATTACGGCGACTGGGCTTGCAACTGCAGGCGTACCGGGCAGCAAGGTTATTTATTCCGCCGCTCCATCAAAAGCTGGCGGTTGGGATGGGCGTGTGAACCGCACACCTTATGTCAGCGGTGCAACGGATCTTACAGGTGCTACTACTGGCGGGTATTGCTTAAACACCGGCGTAGCACAGGGTACTTGCACCAGTTGTTAAGCAAACCAGAGGTAACCTCCAGCCAGGACACATCATAACGCGAGCCTGGCCGAATGAGCCCTCTGGATAAATCTGATATCAACGTGACGGCGCCCCGGGAAACTGCGGGCGCCGTTACTGCGCCAGATGCCCAATTAGCGAACTTAATGCCAGAGGATATGGCTGGCACTGACCGGCGCTACGTTGATTGGCGCTTCATCGGCACTGGCGGGTCTGCAGACGTTTACCGCGTGTTTGACCGGTTCCTCAGCATTGATCTCGCCATCAAAATCCTGAAGCGGGATTCGCCAGCGGGGCGCGATACAATTCGCAATGAAGTGCTGATTTCTCGAGCACTTCGCCATCTCTCCATCTGCCCCGTGCATGATATCTATTCCGGCGATCACGGCTTCGGCGTCATCATGGATGTGCTGGAAGGGTATGACCTGAAGGTTTGGGCGAAGGTCAATAACACCACCCTGCACGCCACATTTGAAGACCGCGTGGCGTTGGTGGAAAAACTGGCGAACGCCCTCGCCATCGCCCATAGCCGCATTGTTCACCGGGATTTGAAGCCCGCAAACATCTTCCTCGTCAATGGCTCGATTGAGCAGCCGCTGATCATGGATTTTGGCCTATCGCTGCTGGACCAGTCTGAAATCCAAGGCTCCCGCGCTGGCACACCGCGCTACATGGCGCCGGAACAGCATGGCGGCGTCGCTGATGCGCGGTCAGATATTTTTGCACTTGGCGTTATGGCCTACGAATTGCTAACCGGCGGGCGCCGCCCACTTAGCGAAACCGTGCGACGGCCGACGGCTGAAGAATGGCAGACCCTTGCAATTGCAACGCCAAGCGCACACTGCGCCCTGATCAGCGGACCAATTGACCGCCTGATCCTGCAAATGCTGCAGTATGACCCAGCAAAACGCCCATCAAGTGCAGCAGAAATTGTGCGGGCACTGAGAGCAGCATCACAAACCCGCGCGGAAGCCCCAACAGCAGCCAGCGCGCAGAAATCAGCCCATGCGACAGCGACGCTGGCACCGGGAAAATACGTCATTGGCTCACCGCCAACATCCCAATACGCCGCTGAAAAGCCTATGCGCCGGGTTCAGCTAACCGGGTGCCGGGTAGCACTTCGGCCCGTGACCAATGCAGATTATTTGGCATTTTGCCGTGAAACGGGTGCAACGCCGCCCCCACTCATCGAAGATCCGGTATTCGGCGCTGCAACCCATCCGATCGTTAGCGTGGATTGGGCAATGGCGAGCGCCTATGTCGAATGGGCTGGCGGGCGCTTACCAACCGAGGCCGAATGGGAGGCCGCCGCTAAAGCGGGTGCCACAATGCAGGTCTATCCATGGGGCGATAGCGACCTAAAGCCGGAATCCGCCAATGCCGATAATTCGGTCGACGGAACAACCCCTGTTGGCGCTTATCCACTTGGCGCGAATGGTCTGGGCCTTGAAGACATGGCCGGGAACGTTTGGGAATGGTGTGCGGATGCATTCGATGAACGCGCTTACCGATCCTTCCGGGACGCATTTCCTGATCCCATCACCAAACCATCTGGCAGCGCAGGCCTCACGACCATAGAACGGGTCCTGCGCGGCGGTGCGTTCGATGCCCTGCCCGCCATGTGCCGCACCGCTTTCCGCCATCGCGCGCCAGCAAACGCGACCCGCAAAACCATCGGCTTCCGCATCGTCTTCGATTTTGAAGAGAGGACACCCACTTAAGATGGGCGATCCATCCCAAGGGCTGAAGCAGGTTTACGGATCTGCCAAGCCACACCCAAATTATGACGATGACCAAACCTTCGACCCGGACCAAACCGAGTATGGGGCGGACACGCCCCCGATTCCGCCCGTGCAAGGAAGCTTGGCCGATTCCGTGCCTGAGGACGTGCGCGACAACCCCGTCGTCGCCAAATTGCTCGCAGAAGCAGAGCGCCGCCAAAACTTAGCCGCTGGCGAAGTGACAGAACCCGCAAGCGTTGCACCAGACGTCGAGCCAATTGAGGCCACACCTCCCAGCGACGATCAAACGCTGATGGACCCGCCGCCGCCAGAACAGCGGCAACCTTCAGATGACGACACGACTGCTGATGATTGGACGTCCGCACCTCTGGCTCCAGAGGTCCAAACCTCGCTTCCAGTGGCAGCAGCTGATGAACGAGCGGTTCGGTCAACTTCAAATGACCCAACGCGCTATGGCGGTGAATCACGCTTGTTGCGCGGCCTTGCCCGTAGTTTGGTTGACGGCGGTGCCCTTTCCGAACGTCGCGCCGTATCCTTGGCGATGCAGGCCCGCGACGGCGGTGTTGGTTTCATGCGGGCGCTGGCATCTGACCGGGCGAGCGTTGATCTGTTCGCCATCTATAAAGTCATCGGCGAATTGGTTGGCGCAGACCCAATCTCCAGCCGCAATGAAGCCGTGCAGCGCATGACGAACAGCGATTGGCTGCCAGCGGAAATGGTCGAGCAATGGCAGATCCTGCCGCTCCTGTCCGACGATCCAGACACCGTTATGCTCGCCGCTGTCGATCTGTTTGATATCGTGGCATTGGACTGGGCGCGCGCCAGGTCTGGCACCCAGAAGGTCCGCGTTACACCGATCCATCCAGATGTATTTTACGACAGCCTGGGCCGCTACCACTCCCTGCAGGAAGACGTATCGGACGGGGACGGCATGTTCACGCCGATCGCCGTTAACTGGACCAAGGAAGACCTTGAACGCGCTGACCTCACGCATATGGATATCCCAGCGGCGGTTGATTACATCCTGCACACAGGCTTTGAGCTTGGCGCATCGGATATGCATATTGAACCGACCGGCGACGGGCTCATCGTGCGTTGCCGTGTTGATGGCGTACTGCGGGAAGAAATTAAGCTCCCACGCGATGCTGCGGCCATGGTCGCTTCTCGTATTAAGGTCCTCGCGAACCTGGATGTTGCCGAACGGCGAAAGCCGCAGGATGGCCGCATTGGCGTTGCGATCCAGGGCCATCCAATTGATGTCCGTGTGTCCTCACTGCCGACCGTCAATGGCGAAAAGATGGTTCTCCGGCTGCTGGACGAAGGCTCGCTCCGGCCCCGCATCGAGGACATCGGCCTGACTGACCGCGAGATGCGCACCCTCGCAGACAAAATCCGCGCGCCTTACGGATTAATTTTGCTAAGCAGGCCAACGGGTTCTGGCAAAACCACAACACTCTATTCCTGCCTCGCTGGTATTGACCGGATTGGGCGGAATGTTGTGACCGTCGAGGACCCTGTCGAGTACCGACTCAAAGGCGTTCACCAAACCCAGGTGGATGAGAATATCGGCCTCACATTCTCCGGCGGTCTCCGCGCCATGCTGCGGCAAGACCCGGACGTGATCATGGTTGGTGAGTGCCGCGATAAAGTTACGGCGCAGATGGCGGTGCAGGCGTCTCTCACGGGCCATCTCGTGTTCTCCACCATTCACGCCAATGACGCGGTCGGCGTTGTCAGCCGTTTGATGGATATGGAAATTGATCCGTTCCTGATCGCCAACTCTGTCAGCATGACCCTGGCGCAGCGCCTGCTGCGTGTGCATTGCCCCCATTGCCAGACTGTCGTGGACGGGCGGGAGGTGATCTCCAACCTTCGGGCGGAAGGCGTTGGGTCCTACAAGCTGGAGCGGTTGGGCATCAGCATCGCACCTGACATGCCCTGTATCGTCACCCTTGGCTACGGCCATTGCCGGCACACTGGTTATGTTGGCCGACAAGCCGTGTTCGAGCTGCTGGCGATGGATGATGAAACCCGCGGCGCCATCATGACCAACCATTTTGATCTGCATGAATTCCGTCGGGTCGCCCGTGGCGGTGGCATGCAGTCCATGTTCGAGCACGCGCTGATTCTGGTGGAGGAAGGACGCACCTCCTATTCCGAGGTCATTCGCGTTCTTGGTGAGGCCTAGCGGACCCCATGTTTTCCGCCGTATCCCTGACCGCCCGCTTTATCTTCACCCGACAGTTCGCTGCGCTGCTGAAAGGCAAGCTGCAGCTTGCGGCGGCACTGGAAAACCTTTCGGCGGAGATGCCCAACGGCAAATTCCGTGTCATCCTGCAATCGGTGCTGAAGGACGTATCAGCCGGCCGTGACATGGCGGATTCCATGAAGGAATACCCGAAAGTTTTCGGCCCGATCTATGTCAGCGTGGTGCGCTCCGGCCTCCGCTCCGGCAAGATTGATGAAGCGATCGACCAGCTTTCATCGTACCTGGAGCAGATGGACGCGTTCTCGCGCAAAGTCCGCACCGCTCTCACATACCCAATCTTCGTGCTTGGTGCTTTCATCCTGGTCTTTCACATGATGATCTTTTCGATCCTGCCCAGGTTTGAGAAAATGTATACCGGCATGGGTCGCGAACTCCCAACGCTGACCCAAGCTTTGCTCGATATGGGTGATGCCTATGCCGAAAACCTCCTGATACTTGGCGTCTTGGGCGCCTTCATTGTGGCGCTCATCACGTTCTGGCTTTCGAACGAGTCCGGAAAATATGTTTGGGATGTGATCAAGCTCAGGCTGCCATTGCTCGGCCAAGTGGTGCGCCTCTCCGCTATGGCGCGGTTGCTGCGAACCGTCGGCATGCAGCTTCGCCATCGCATTCCAGCAGTTGAAGCATTGCGCATGGGGACGGAGGCCGCTGCAAACCGCCGTATCGCTGACGCCGCCCGCGAGGCTGCAGACAATATCGAACGGGGCACATCGTTCGCCGAAGCCTTCAGGCAGGACCCGATCTTCGGTGATGTCGTCGTTCGAATGATTGCATCGGGCGAGCAAGCGGGCACGCTGGATGTGCTGATGGTCGCTGCTGCGGATTACTTCGACAACCTGCTTATGCAGCGCGTGAACGCCGTCACATCCATGATCAACCCAGTGCTGACGGCCTTAGTCGGCCTCGGCATCGCTGGCATGTTGATAGCAGCTTTCCTGCCGGTGTTCGAACTCTCCGGGAAAGTGAATTAGAGCCGCCATCCCCGGTGCACCGCGACGACGCCGCCGGTCATGTTGCGGAATGATGTCTGCTCAAACCCAGCTTCGTCCATTAACGCCAGCAATTCTTCCTGGCGCGGAAAGCGGCGGATGCTTTCGATCAGGTATTGATATGAATCCGCATCACCCGTCGTCAGCTTGCCGAGCTTCGGGATGGCCGCGAAGGAATAGCTGTCATAAGCCGCCTGCAGTGCCGCATTTTCCATGTGACTAAACTCCAGGCAGAAGAACCTGCCGCCTGGGCGCAACACACGGCGCATGTCCCGAAGCGCTTTCAGCCTATCCGTGACATTACGAAGCCCGAATGAGATCACGACCGCGTCAGCCGAAGCGTCCGGCAACGGCAAGCGCTCTGCATCACCCGTCACCCAACCAAGGCTGCCGCCGTTCAGTTTCACGCCCCGGTCCATCGCCCGGTCGCGGCCAACGCTGACCATCGCGGCATTGGCGTCAACGATCACAGCGTCGAGCGCGCCCTTGGCCGCCGCTTGAGCGCGGAAGCTGATGTCGCCTGTGCCGCCTGCAACATCAATCAATCGCTCTCCGGCTCTCGGCGCCAATTCCGCCACGAGCGAAGCCTTCCAGAAGCGATGAAGGCCGCCGCTCATCAAGTCATTCATCAGGTCATAGCGACCTGCAACGGAATCGAACACGCCACGCACCATGCGCGCTTTGTCCGCACGCGGAACTTCGCGGTAGCCGAAGTCGATTGCGTCGCCGCCGGGTGGTCGGTCGATGGTGGAATCATGGTCTGTCATGGGCGTATTCGATAGCGCATTCGGCGTATCCGGGATAGGGTTTTGCATCATGCCAGAACTCCCCGAAGTCGAAACAACTATGCGCGGTCTCGCCGCCATCATCACCGGTCAGCGCCTCTCCCGGGTTGAGGCGCGGCGACCTGATCTACGCTTCCCGCTGCCGCCCGATTTCGCTGCACGGATGCAGGGGCAGACGGTGCTCCGCATCGACAGGCGGGCGAAATATATGCTGGCTAGGCTCGACGGTGGCCTGACCTGGCTCACGCATCTGGGCATGTCTGGACGGATGATGGTCGGCCAAGGGCCTGCGCCCGAACCTGCTAAACATGATCACATCATCATCGAAACAGGCGGCGGCGGGTATGCCGTTTATCAAGACCCCCGCCGCTTTGGCTTTATGGACTTGTTTCCGACATCTGAGGAAGCATCACATCCACGCCTCGTATCGCTCGGCATGGAGCCGCTGAGCGGGCTGACACCGCCCAAGCTGAAAGCGATGCTTGCAGGCAAATCCTCCTCAATTAAGGCGGCGCTGCTAGACCAGCGGCTGATCGCTGGGCTCGGCAATATCTACGTCTGTGAGGCGCTGTTCCGCGCCCGTGTGCGGCCAGAACGTGAAGCTGGGTCGATGAAACCGGCGGAGCTAAAACGCCTCACCGTCGCTATCCCGGAAGTCCTGCGGGAAGCCATCGCTGCTGGCGGATCCAGCCTGCGTGACTACCGCCAGCCATCCGGTGAGCTTGGGTATTTCAAAGCCTCTTGGGGCGTATATGGCCGCGAGGGTGAGGATTGCATCACCTGCGGCAAGAGCCATGTCCGTCGCCTCGTCCAATCCGGTCGATCATCGTTCTATTGTCCAACCTGCCAGCGGTAGGGTAGAAGACACCCGCAATTCAACGCCGCAAGACATTCCTAAAATCTCCTTGGGAGCCATCGCATGGCCGAGTTTATTCTGTCTGAAAAGAAGGGCCGCGTCGGCCTTATAACCCTGAACCGCCCAAAAGCGCTCAACGCGCTCTGCGCGCAATTGGTCGAGGAAATGGCTGCCGCCATTGACGCCTTTGAGGCAGACCCGGAAGTTGGGTGCCTGATGCTGGCTGGTGGTGAGAAGGCTTTCGCAGCGGGCGCCGACATCAAGGAAATGCAGTCCAAGTCCTATATGGACGCTTATATGCAGGACTTCATTACCGTGCATTGGGAACGCGCTGCCTCTTGCCGCAAGCCGATCATCGCAGCCGTCCGCGGCTATGCGCTTGGCGGCGGATGCGAAGTCGCAATGATGTGTGACCTGATCATTGCCGGTGATGACGCTAAATTCGGCCAACCGGAAATTAACCTGGGCACCATTCCTGGCGGCGGCGGCACCCAGCGCCTGACGCGCGCTGTGGGCAAGTCCAAGTCCATGGATATGTGCTTGACCGGCCGGATGATGGGTGCCGAAGAAGCCGAGCGTTCCGGCCTCGTCACCAAGGTCGTGCCAGCGGATACATTGCTTGAGGAAGCGTTGAAGCTGGCGGATTCAATCGCCGAAAAATCCTTGCCGATCGCGATGATCTGCAAAGAGGCGGTTGACCGGGCTTATGAGACAACACTGTCTGAGGGTGTGCGCTTTGAACGCCGGGTCTTCCATTCAACCTTCGCCACCGAAGACCAAAAAGAAGGCATGGCTGCGTTTGCTGAAAAGCGTCAGCCCCAGTTCAAGCACAAGTAAGTAGGAGATTGGGCGGTTCGGCGGGTCGTACCCGTCAGCCGCCCACTTTCTGCTTCAGCAGCTTGATCAGGCCGTCTAAGCCGCCTTGGCTGCGGATGATGCTAGCGAAATCCGCCCGCTGACTGACGACGAGGCTAACGCCTTCGACCAAAATATCCGTCATCACGGCTTTGTCGTTGACGGTCTCGACTTGCCAAGCAACAGATACTGGTGGTGAGCCAGGGCGATGCACCTCACTGTCGATCAGTGTGCGGCTGCCTGCAGCCCTCTCGCCACCGATCACAAATTTCACTTGGCCATCAATTGAATTCATCCGACCGGCGTAGACGTCGATCAGATATGTCTCCATCAACCCGACCAATTCTGTGCGCTGCCCCGCATCCGCCTGGCGCCAATAGCGACCAAGCATGGATTGCGCCATCTGCTGGCTATCAAAGACAGAACTTAGGATTGTGCGTAGTTTTTTGGTGCGTTCTGCATTTGCGATGGACTTATCATTCAGCACCGGCTCCGCTTCGCCGGCCAGACCAGCAATCAGGTCGCGCTCAACGCCAGCCTTTGCAGGCGAAAGTGTGAGAACCGCGAGCGAAATCACAACGAGGCTAGCGAACAGAATGCGCAAAAACGGCGCGCGTGAATCGGCGATAACGCGGGAATGCGGTCGCATAGTGGCTCTAGCCCTCACGATTGAATGGAGTATTGAAGACCGTCGCGGTCGATTTTGGCGTTGCTTCGTCACCGAGATTGCGGATTTCATAAGTCCGGCGCTGGCGATAAAGCGATCGCAGAGCTGCATAATAATCCAGTGAGTTCTTCTTCAGGTCATCCAAGGGCCCAAGCAAACGATAGCGCTGATCGACAATGCTGACAGCACGCACGCCAAGCGTCGCCTCAACTGGCGCTTTGGCCAGGAGGTAGGTCAGCGGATCAAGCCCGAAATCGACAATCCGACCAAATGCATGGCGGGTGGACGATGGTCCAATTAAAGGCAACACAATGTAAGGCCCTGGAATGACTTGATATGTGGCCAGCGTCTGGCCAAAATCTTCCTTGTGATGGGGCAAGCCAAGGCCCGTTGCAGCGTCAACAACACCGCCGAACCCGGCAATCGAATTGACGAACAGACGCTTTGCCGCAATCTCCGCCCGATCCCATTCACCCTGCGCGACATCGTTCACAATCGTTAACGGCAATGTGATGTGGCGGACGAAATTGAACACCAGTTCCTGTCTCTTATACACATCTCCGAG
>CAJXVF010000031.1 GCA_913060845.1 uncultured Alphaproteobacteria bacterium
CGAGATGTAGAGAGGTCTCGTGGGCTCGGAGATGTGTATAAGAGACAGATCTGGTGGAGGAGAAAATGAACAAACTCTGTTCCGCCATCGCCTCCGCTTATGACGCCAAAGTCGATGTGCATTACGAGCGCCGCTATCCGCCAACGGTGAATGACGTTGCACAGACGGATTTCTGCGCTGAAATCGCACGTGGCCTCGTCGGCGATGACAACGTGAATACCAAAGCCCGGCCCGTCATGGGCTCCGAAGATTTCTCCTTCATGCTGCAAGAGAAACCCGGCTGCTACATCCGTATGGGCAATGGCGAGGTTGGCGGCGAAGGCGGCGTTGTCGTCCATAACCCACACTACAATTTCAACGACGAAGCCCTGCCCTGGGGTGCTACATACTGGGCCGAAATCGCCGAAAAATCCCTGCCCCAAAAAGCTTAAGGCGTAGAATTCTTGACGTAACGACGAAATGTAGTTACAATTGACGGAGTTTGAATGGGATACGGCGAAGAACGCATCGAACTACGCCAAGCATGGCGTCGATTTCGCTCATATCTTCCCTGTTTTTGACTACGCCTTCGTCGATATCATCGTGCGGCGGCCAATGACAGAGGAGCGGCGGGTCGCGATTGGCCATAACGTCTATGGACAGTTCTTCTTCGTCGTTTGGACTTGGCGAGATGATGCCCGGCGGATTATCTCCGCCAGAAAGGCTGGTAGGTATGAAAGAGAAATCCATGCAAGAGCATACGGTCCGCTATCGCCCTGATCGCTCAAAGCCAGAACCCCGTATGTCCGACATGGCGCAAAACATGTCGGAGGATGAAGTCATGCGCCGCGCGGCGGATGATCCTGATATGCCAGATATCCTAGCGCCCGATTTCTGGGATCATGCAGAAATTGTATCGCCAGCGTCTAAGAATCAGATCACACTCCGCCTGGATGCTGAACTCCTGGACTGGTTCAAGGCGGGCGGCAAAGGCTACCAAACCCGAATAAACGCGGTACTCCGCTCATACGTCAAAGCACAAAAAAAAGCTGCAGAATAAGGACTCTTAGAATGGCTATCGAAAAAGAACACCTGGAATTCGTCGTACCGGACCTGGATGAAGGCTGGGCGACCCCGCCGGGCTACCCAGACGGGATCAAGCAGAAGGTCCTCGCCGGCAAGATTGACGATGACGCAAAAACGGGCAGCCGCACGCGCCTGCTCCGCTTTGATCCTGGCGTCTACACCACCGTCCCGTTCGTGCATGAGCACTGGGAAGAAGTGTACGTGCTATCCGGTGACCTGTGGGTCGGCAATGACGAGAACGGCGATGGCGGCGACAAATGTGAAGCCAATACCTATGCCTGCCGCCCACCCGGCGCTGCACATGGCCCGTTCAAATCTGTCGGCGGGTGCATGCTGTTTGAGATCCATTACTACGAATAGGCCCTAGCCCCATGTCTATCCAGCAAGAACGAGACGCTGCCGTCGCCGCCGTTATGGCGGATGTGCGAGCAATCGAAACGGCGGACGGCGTTACCCGCGCCTCCGTCGGCAAAATGCAGGCTGCACTCGTCCCGCTGACCAAGCGGGCTGAGCTGTTCGATGAAGAGACGTTTCCGAACCCGCCAGAAGGCCAGCCTGCACGGCTGTACCTTCTGAGCGAGGATGCTGACGGACGCTTTCCGATCTACCTGACCTGCGCCAACCCGGGTGGTGCTGTCCGCCCCCATAACCACGGCACTTGGGCAGTCGTGGCGGGGGTGAGCGGTGTTGAAGAAAATGCGTATTTCGACCGCGCATCCGGCGGCCACACCCCAGGGCCATCAACCCTGGCACAGCGGGAAGTAGTGCAAGTACGGGCAGGTGAGAGCACAGGCATGCTCCCAGACGACGTTCACAGCGTCGCCACGCCAGGAACCGTCCCCCGCCGCCATTTCCACATGTACGGGCTTTCCCTAGAACGCCTACCCAAGCGCCTGGCCTGGGACGTGGACAAGGGCGAATGCAGCTATATGGAAATCAACCCGAAGATTATCCGGCCTGCGTAAGATACCTACGCTCTAAGCCATAACGCCTTCCGCCGCCAACGCCCGTTGGACGGCGGGACGGTTTGCCATCATCTGCATGTGCGCGTGGACCTTGGGGAATTGGGCGGTGTCAACGCCGTCACCTGCGAGCCAGCGGGCGACCGTGTACAAATAGCCGTCTGTCACGGTGTAGCTATCCCCAAGCGCATAGGGACCGACGAAGGCGTGGTCTTCGATATATCGGAAGCACTGGGTCATGCTGTCCGGCACTTTCCGCTTCATGGAATCCCACGCGGACTCATCATCGGACCACCGGCTGCCACGGCCTTTATGGGCGTGGGCGACGTGCACCGTGGACGCCAAATAGCTATTGAATGCCTGCAGCTGCGCAAATGCGAATGGATCATCCATGGGTGCCAGATTGGCTGCAGGATGGGTCTGCGCGATATAAACCAACGCTGCTGGCGTTTCAGTCAGGATGCCTTTGTCAGTGATCAACGCAGGCACCCGGCCCTTCGGATTGACCTTTAGAAAGTCCTGGGACTGCTGCTGGTTTTGGGAAAAATCTACCCGGTGCCCAGTGTATTCAGCCTCCGCCTCCTCCAGTGCGATATGGGACGCGAGCGCGCAGGAACCGGGTGAGTAATATAGATCGATCATAACGGACGCTTCTTTCAAACACTGGGATTAGGCAGAGGCCAAGTGTAGCTCCTTTCGCTGGCAGGTAGAAGCTGCACAGCACCCTCACTTTGTTTTGATCACGCGCGATTGGGACGATCGGCGCTGGCCACCTATCTCATGGGTGGAGGAACCTTGATGCATACCCAAATGAGCCGCCGTCTATTCGTCACGGCCGGACTGAGCCTGCCCTTGATGGGCTTCAGTACGGCAGATTCCCTGTTCGCACCAAAGGCCAAGGCCTTGCCCGGATGGGATGCATTCACGAAGGGCAGCACCCGCCGCGTTGACCACAGCCCCTGGTCTGCGCTGCTAGAAAAGCATGTTCGCTTGGACAGTGCTGGGATTGCGCGCGTGAACTATGGCGGGTTCTCTGGCGCTGATAAGGCTGAACTAACACGCTACATAGACAGCCTAGGCAAAACGGACCTCCAAGCGCTCGATAGGCCAGAGCAATATGCGCTTTGGATTAACCTGTATAACGCTGCGGTGGTGAATACCGTGCTTGCCTACTATCCAGTGAAGTCTGTGCAAGACATCGATACATCGCCCGGTTTGTTCTCGAGCGGACCCTGGAAAGCCAAAGCCGTTACTGTTAGCGGCAAAGCGCTTTCACTTGATGATATTGAGCACGGGATCGTTCGCCCGCACTGGAAAGATGCCCGCGTTCATTATGTACTGAACTGCGGGGCTGTCGGCTGCCCAAACCTTCGCGCCGAAGCCTATGACGCGCGCCGCATCGATGTTCAATTGGAGGAGCAAGCGCGCATTTATGTAAACCACCCGCGCGGCGTAACCTTCGATCCATCGGGCGGGCTCGTCGTGTCCAAAATCTACGCTTGGTTCTGCGATGATTTCGGCGGAACAGACAACGCAGTCATCCGCCATTTGCAGCGCTATGCGGCACCGGAACTTGCAAATCGGCTAAAGCCCATCACTGGAATAGCCGATGCCCGTTACGACTGGGCGCTCAATACCGTGTGACGCCTAGCGTCGCCTTCGGAGCGCCACAAAAGCGATAACGGCGAGCGCAAGCGCCAGACTGAACCATGTGAACGCATATTGCAGATGGTCATTAGGGACGGTCGGGCGCGCGGGCCTGGCCGTTAAGCCAGCGGAAGCATCGGTCACATTAAGGGCGAGGCTCGCGGTACGCTCTGCCGATGCGCCAAAGGCCGTGGCGATTGGTTTTGGGTCCAGCCAGAGCCAACGATCTGGCGGTGTGTTATCTGGCGTAAAGGCAGTCGGCCGGGGTGAGGGAAACAAGACTCCGCTGACGGTGACGTCGCCGGCCGGCAAGACCGGCGTCTCGGTGGGGTCACGTATCCAACCAATCCGGACAATGATCACATCACCGTTCTTCAGCATGAGCGGGGCGGCGAAATCTGCGCCGACTTGACCGTTCAACGTGCGTGAAACGATGCGAGCGGGGGTTTTCGTGGCCCAGACGCCAGTGAAAGACGCGCGCCTCCAGGCGTCATCTGGACTGGGGGCGGTCGTCATCACGATCGGAGGGGCGGCCAAGTTGGCATCCAGATTCGCGATCAGGTCCAGCTTCCAAGCACGGCGGTCCAGCTGCCAAAGACCGAGACCAATCAGTGTCGCCAAGGCCCCAGCGACAACAGCCAGAACAAGCAAGCGTTTCATATGGAGGTCGTGCGGCGGCGATACTGGATGCCGATGAACTTCGCCTTGAGGGGGCGCAGAAGGAGCAATGTCAGCCCAAAAACGAAAAACGGCCAAATGACGACATGCAGCCAATATGGAGGCGTCGCCACGATCTCCAGCATGATGGCCCCGAATACGGATAAAGCGCCAACCACGAAGATCAGGATGACCGCAGGACCATCACCGGAGTCATGGGCCCGCAAGTCCAGGCCGCATGTGGGGCAGGCTTCATTGACAGTTAAAAAACCGGAATAAAGCTTGCCGTCACGGCATTTTGGACATGTCGCTGCCAAGCGGGATCAGCCGCCCCAGACATATACGGCGGCGAATAGGAACAGCCACACGACGTCAACGAAATGCCAGTACCAAGCTGCAGCCTCAAACCCGAAGTGCTGCTTTTCGGTGAAGTGGCCTGCCTTCGCGCGGAACAAGCAAACGCACAGGAAGATCGTTCCAATTAATACGTGGAAGCCATGGAACCCCGTCGCCATGTAGAACGTGGACGGGTAGATGCCTTCTCGGAAGCCGAATGCCGCGTGGGCATACTCATAAGCCTGCAAAATGGAAAAGAACGCGCCCAGTATGACAGTCAATGCCAAGCCTTGGATGAAGTCTTTACGATTGCCGTGCAGCAGGGCGTGATGCGCCCAGGTAACAGTGCAGCCAGACAGCAGCAAGATCATCGTGTTCAACAGCGGCAGGTCGAAGGCGTCAAAGGTTTCGATGCCTACCGGCGGCCAGATGAAGCCAGTCGCTTCCTTGGGGAACAGGCTGGCGTCAAAATAAGCCCAGAAGAAAGCCGAGAAGAACATCACTTCCGACGCGATGAACAGCGCCATACCGTAACGCAGGCCGACTTGAACAACCTTCGTGTGATGGCCTTCATGTTCCGCTTCACGGATGACGTCACGCCACCAGCCGAACATCACGCCGATGACACTCAGCACGCCGATGCTCAGCAGCCAGTATGAACCGGCATGCATGACAGCCAATGCGCCAGCGGCCATCAGCAGGCCAGCGAAAGCGCCCAACAACGGCCATGGGCTTGGATCCACCAGATGGAACGGATGCTTTGGTTCGGCGTGGCTATCGGCCATCGGGATACTCCTTAACGGCGCTCGCGCAGGTCTTGCGCAAGCGATGCTGTCGTGTCGGACGCAGTCGCGTCCTTGGCTGGGAAGAATGTATAGGATAGCGTGATGGTTTTCACGTCATCCAAATTGCGTTCATCAAAAATTTCCGGGTCAATGAAGAAGGACACTGGAAAGTCCATGGTCTGACCGGGTTGCAGCGTTTGCTCTTCAAAGCAGAAGCATTGGATCTTGCTGAAATATCCACCGACCTTCTGGGGCGTCACATTGAAGACCGCAGTCCCCATGCTCGCCTTGGTGCCTAGATTGGTCGCCTCAAAGAATGCAAGCTTTTCTTCGCCAAGCTTCACGGTGATTTCACGGCTAACAGGTTTGAAGCGCCAATTCAGGGAATCGCTGATATCAGCATTGAACCGCACGATGATCGTGCGATCGGATTGTGCGCCCGGTGCCATTTCAGCCCGCTGCGTCGTACCGCCAAACCCTGTCACTTTGCAGAACAGATCGTAGAGCGGGACCGAGGCATAGGCCAAGCCGATCATCGCCGCGACAACGCCGCCGCAGACCAAACCAACACGTTTGTTTTTGGCCGCACCACTGCTCATCCGGCGGCTCCGAGGCCAGCCTGAATGCGGACCACTGTCACCAGATAGAATACACCCATCAGGCAGACCAAAGCCGCCAATAGCGCCAGATTACGGCGCCGCTTGCGACGATGCAGGTCCGAATCACGGGACATTGTTTCTTTGAAATTTGCGGGCTTAGGCAAAGGCATCAGATCAATCCAATCGCCCAGTTGGCCAGCAAACCCGCTAGCAACAGGAAGAGATACAGAATCGAGAAGCCGAATAGCCGCTTTGCATCTTTGTCCGAGTCTGATCGGTACAGCTTCGCTGCAAGGGCAACAAACCCAGCACCCAGCAAGCCCGCAAATATGCCGTAGCCAATTCCAGCAATCCCGGCGAATACCGGCGCCACGCCTAAAGGCGCAACGATCAAGCTATAAATCAGGATCTGCTTACGGGTTTCATCCCGGCCAGCAATGACTGGCAGCATTGGAACACCGGCCCGCGCGTAATCACCGGACCGATAGAGCGCCAGCGCCCAGAAGTGCGGGGGCGTCCAAAAGAAGATAATCAGGAACAACACCACACCACCAAGCGCGATATCGCCGGTAACAGCGGCCCAGCCGATCATGGGTGGGAACGCGCCAGCAGCACCGCCAATAACGATGTTCTGCGTCGTGCGGCGCTTCAGCCACATGGTGTAGATGCCTATATAGAACAGAATAGTAAAAGCGAGCAGCCCCGCAGCCAACCAATTCAAAGCGAGCCCCATTAGAGCGACAGAGCCTGCGGACAAAATACAGCCGAACGCCAGGGCTGCTTCAGGCGAAACTTTACCCGCCGGGATAGGACGCTTTTGGGTGCGGGACATGATTGCGTCTATGTCCGCGTCGTACCACATATTTATGGAACCAGATGCGCCAGCGCCAATCGCGATACAGAGAACAGCAACGAACCCAAGCACTGGGTGGATCGGTCCAGGTGCCAACGCTAATCCGACAAGGCCGGAGAACACCACCAGCGACATCACCCGCGGCTTCAAGAGCGCGATAAAATCACTAGCCTCGCCGCCGTCAGCTTCCGCTGGTAGAACGCGCGCTGGTTGGATGGATGCCTCAGACATGGATCCGTTTATGCCTTTCAGAGAAGGGACAAGCGCTTAGTGCGCCTGCTCTTCCTTGATGGTGGGCTGCTCTTCGAACGTGTGAAACGGCGGTGGTGAGGATACAGTCCATTCTAGCGTCGTAGCGCCTTCGCCCCAGTAGTTATCGCCAACGCGCCGACCCTTGGCCAAGGTCCAAATCAGCATGCCTATGAAGAAAAGGGATGATAGGCCAGTCATGAATGCGCCCATGGAGGACACATAATTCCAGCCCGCAAATTCCGGCGCGTAATCAATTATCCGGCGCGGCATGCCCTGAAGACCAAGGAAATGCTGCGGGAAGAAAATGACGTTTACGCCAATGAATGTCGTCCAGAAGTGAATCTTGCCTGCCCATTCCGGATACTGCCGACCACTCATTTTGCCAAGCCAGTAATACATGCCGCAGAAGATGCCGAACAAAGCGCCTAGCGACAGCACGTAATGGAAGTGGGCTACAACGTAGTAAGTGTCGTGCAATGAGAGATCGACGCCCGCATTCGCCAGCACGACGCCGGTGACGCCACCAAGAGTGAACAGGAAGATGAACCCGATCGCCCAAAGCATTGGTGTTTCGAAAGTGATAGAGCCGCCCCACATTGTGGCGATCCAACTGAAGATTTTCACACCTGTCGGCACCGCAATGACCATGGTCGCCGCCGTGAAATAGGCCCGTGTGTTTACGTCCAAACCGACTGTGTACATGTGATGCGCCCACACGATGAAGCCGACAAAACCAATCGCGACCATGGCATAGGCCATCGCCAGATACCCAAAGACAGGCTTGCGTGAGAAGGTCGAGATGACATGGCTGACAATGCCGAATGCTGGCAAAATCATGATGTAAACTTCAGGGTGACCGAAGAACCAGAACAGATGCTGGAACAGGATCGGATCACCGCCGCCAGCCGGGCTAAAGAAGGACGTGCCGAAGTTCCGGTCTGTCAGCAGCATGGTGATAGCGCCACCAAGCACGGGGACCGCCAGCAACAGCAGGAAGGCCGTGACCAGCATGGACCATACGAACAACGGCATCCGGTGCAGGGTCATGCCCGGCGCACGCATGTTGAAAATCGTGGTAATGAAGTTTACTGCGCCAAGGATAGAGGATGCGCCTGCCAAATGGAGGGCGAAGATGGCCATATCAACGGCCATATTAGCGTGGCCGCCAGGACCGGCAGCCGAAAGTGGCGGATAGATAGTCCAGCCCGTTCCTGCGCCTCCGCCCACAACTGCTGAACCCAGCAGCAGCAGAAACGCAGGAACCAATAGCCAGAAGCTTATGTTGTTCATGCGAGGAAACGCCATATCCGGCGCGCCAATCATCATTGGCACGATCCAATTGCCAAAACCACCTATCAAGGCAGGCATGACAACGAAAAAAACCATAATAAGGCCATGAGCGGTGACCACGACATTCCAGAGGTGACCATCAGGCGCACCATCTGCGAGGGTCATTGTCGACACGCCAGGGTGCATAAGTTCTGTGCGCATCCACATCGAGAAACCACCGCCGATTAAGGCTGCGATAACCGAAAAGACCAAATAAAGTGTGCCAATGTCTTTGTGGTTCGTTGAGAGAAACCACCGGACAAAGAAGCCGGGGGTATGATTGTGATGATCTTCGTGCCCGTGAGCGCTATCAGCATACGCCATCGCGAGAGATTCCTTCCAGGCTTCGAACTAATTTGAAACGGCGGCGAGGTTTACCGAAATATCGGCAACCTCTGCGTATTCAGCTTTAGACTTAGCGGCCCAATCTAAAAACTTTTCGTCATCCACGGCGCGAATTTCAATAGGCATGTATGCGTGATCCTTGCCACAAAGCTCCGAGCACTGCCCAAAGAAGCGCGTTCCTTGATACTCCGGATTGATCAGCGTCCAGGTCTCGTTCAAGCGTCCCGGAACGGCATCTAATTTGAGACCAAGTGATGGCATAGCAAAGTTGTGCAATACACCGTCAGCGGATGAAGTAATTAAAACGCGAATCTTTGCGCTCACCGGCAAATTCAGGGGCACATCGACAGATAGCTGCCGAATATCATCCGGCCCCAATTCTGATGGTGACTTGATGCGGCTTTCAAATTCAAAACCGCCGATCTTCTGGCCCTTATATTCCTGCTCGGGAATCTCATAGACCCAGTACCACTGGCGACCCGTCGCCTTAATGGTGAGATCGGCATCTTCAATGCTGTCTGCGAAATAAAGCAACTTGAAGCTTGGAATGGCGAGCAGCACCAGGATCAGCACGGGAATACCGGTCCACAGCACTTCAATCAGGGTGTTGTGTGTGGTGCGCGACGGTGTTGGATTGGACTTCGCATTGAAACGAATGACCACATAAATCAGCAGACCCAGCACAAACAACGTGATCAGGGTGATGACCCAGAGCAGGATGTTGTGCAGGTCGTGAATCGCCTGCGCCGTCGGTGAGGCAGCGTCCTGCAGGCCCATGCCCCAGTTCGTCGGCCGTCCGGCTGCGGCCCAAACCGCGCCAGATGAGACCGCCGTCCAAAGGCCGGCAACCGCCGCTACACCCCATACTGCGGCCTGCCGCGCCGCCTGCTTTGCAATTGCCATCGTTCTGCTTTCTCCAGAGCGCTCCGCCCGGCGGAGCCCTAACAGACAGGAGACGCAACGGCCCCTATCCAACGCTAACCGTCATTTCGTACACTATCTGTGACGCGCCCGGAACCTATGCGACCCGATGTCGCTCGATTTCAGCGCCGCCTGCAAATGCGCATTTCGACCAAGACTGCATATTTCTTATTCACATGCGTGATCTAGTTTATACATCAACTGAAGCCGATTCTCACCCTTGGAGCCCGCGTCAAAATGGACCCGATCAGCGCAACTGACCGCCTCTTCTTTGAAGAAACCGGGCTTGAGCCCGCCGCCGCCCGCAAAAGCCTTATGGATGGCCTCGCCGGCGCAGATGATGGCGAGCTGTTCCTCGAACGAACAACCAGCGAAAGCCTAGGCTTCGATGATGGTGTGCTCCGGGCTGCATCAAATGATGTTTCCCAAGGCTTTGGCCTCCGTGCCGTCGCTGGCGAATTCGCCGCATATGCCCATGGTGGCGAGATTTCGAACGCCGCTCTCGCCCGCGCTGCGGAAACCGCACGCGAAGCCGGGAAAGGCCGCGGCGGCGCATTGGCAGACGGTCCGCCAATCCAAAACAAACGCATTTACGATTCGGCGGACCCTACACAAACGCCTGATTTCGCCGCCAAAGTCAGCGTGTTGGAGCAGATCGACGCTTATCTCCGCGCTAAGGACCCGTTGGTGGCGCAGGTTTCTGGCTCCATCCATGCAGAAATGCAGGCCGTGCGCATTATCCGGGCAGATGGTCGGGAAGCAGCGGATTTCCGCCCGCTAGTCCGCGTATCTATATCCGTCACCGTAAAACGCGGTGATCGGATGGAAACCGGCAGCGATGGCCGTGGCGGTCGGATGCCGCTCGCCCAGTTCCTAGA
>CAJXVF010000032.1 GCA_913060845.1 uncultured Alphaproteobacteria bacterium
CCCTCAAGGCTGGCGAAACCATCCTGTTCCCATGTGCCGAACGCCCAATTCCAGGCGCGCGGGGCATGTTGCGTGCCCGGATGCGCCATGGCGTCAGCCGCATCCGATCTGGCAAACGCTATACGCTTGGCATCATTTTCCACAACGCCGCATGAAAGCGCCGCACCCATGAGCTTCGCGATCTATGACGACCCCGCTGCTGCTGGCCATCGCCCGCCCCAAGGCCACCCGGAACGGCCTGAACGCTATGTGGCCGCTGTCAAACGCTTAGCGGAACCAGACTTCGCCAAACTGCCCAGACGCCAACCAAATCGCGCCAGTCGTGAAGCGCTTGAGCGCGCCCATCCAGCGGATTTCATCGATACCATCCTGGAAGCCGAGCGACACGACGGGATTGTGATGCTGGACGGCGACACCGGCATTGGCCCTGGATCAACGGAAGCCGCCCTCAAAGCTTCCGGCGCTGTTGTTGACGCCGTTGATGCTGTCATGACCGATGATCTTGCCCGCGCCTTCTGCCTGGTCCGCCCGCCCGGACATCACGCCGAACCTGCGCGCGCCATGGGCTTCTGTTTCTTCAATCACGTTGCTGTCGGAGCGCTACACGCCCAAACCGCCTATGGGCTCGAGCGGATCGCGATCCTGGATTTTGACGTGCATCACGGCAATGGCACCCAGGCGATCTTCTGGGAGAAACCAGAATTTCTGTTCGCGTCTTCGCATCAGATGCCGCTCTTTCCAGGTTCTGGCGCCAAAGCCGAACGCGGTGCGGGGAATATCTGGAATGGCCCTTCGGCCCCTGGCGACGGCGGGCCGCAATTCCGTCATGTCTGGGAAGATGCGTTATTGCCAGCGGTGGACGCATTTCGCCCAGAACTGATCTTGGTATCTGCTGGGTTCGATGCCCATCGCCGCGACCCTTTGGCCAATATCGAAGCCGAGGCCGAGGACTTTGGCTGGGTGACGGAGCGGATCGTCGAGCTGGCGGATATCCACGCATCAGGCCGCGTCGTCGCCTCACTGGAGGGCGGATATGATCTGCGAGGCCTCGCTGAATCTCTGGCTGCCCACGTCCAAGCGCTGAGCAAAGACGTTTGACGCGCCGGGCCTGATCCGGGAACAATAGCAGCGACGCTTTTTCCAAGGATTACCCGCGCCATGAGCATCATCGCCACGACATCAACTACGGACACTGATCCTGTGCTGGAGCAGCACGCCTTTCCGGTCGAAAAGCTGGAGGCGTATCTCTCAGAGCACGTAGCAGAGTTCAAGCCGCCGCTCACCGTTGGGCAATTCCAGGGCGGGATGTCTAACCCGACCTTTATGCTGACGGATGGCGGCGGCAAAGCTTATGTCTTGCGGAAAAAGCCGCCAGGGAAATTGCTGCCGTCAGCCCACGCCGTAGACCGTGAATTTCGAGTGATTTCTGCACTCGCCAAGACAGATGTGCCGGTTGCAAAATCCTATGTGCTCTGCGAAGACGCCAGCGTCATCGGACAAGATTTCTACGTGATGGAGCATGTGGCGGGTCGCGTGATCCGCGACTATTCCATGCCTTCAATGACGCCTGTGGAACGCACTGCGCATTATGAAGCCATGTGCGATGTGATGGCGAAATTGCACAGTGTGGACTTCCGCAAAGTTGGCCTGGAAACCTATGGCCGGGAGGGCGGATATTGCTTCCGCCAAGTCCGTCGCTGGTCTGGTCAATATGCCGACACCAAAACTGACGACGTGCCGGAAATGGAAAAGCTGATCGAATGGCTTGGCGCACGCATGCCAGAGCATGAAGAAACCACCATCGTCCATGGCGATTACCGGATGGAGAACGTGATCTATCATCCGGATCACCCTGAAATCCTAGCCGTGATTGACTGGGAACTTGGCACCCTTGGCGACCCGTTCTCTGACCTCGCCTATAACTGCCTAAACTATCACGTTGGCGACCCTGAGCGGGCAGACATCACCAATATTGACCTTGTCGCGCACGGTATTCCAACCGAGCAGGCCTATGTGGAGCGCTATTGCGAACTGCGCGGGCTAAAAGAAGCGCCGAACTGGAAGTTCTACATGGCGCTCAGCCTCTTCCGCCTCGCTGCCATCGCCCAGGGCGTTTACAAGCGCGGGCTTGATGGCAACGCCTCCAGCCCAGACGCCCTGAAGCGCGGCGCGAAGGCCCGGCAATTGGCCGAAGTCGGTTGGCAAATTGCGTCTGGAAGCTAGGGCCAGGGCCTATTTCTCGAATACCAGTCGCTCATACAAATGCCAACTGGTATGTCCTAGGACCGGGAACACGATGATGACCCCGATGAACCCAGGCGCGACAGAAAGCAATGTCAGTGCGCCAATAATCGCACCCCATACCAGCACCACCACCGGGCTTTTCAATACAGTCTGAACGCTCGTAATCATCGCGGTCACACAGTCGACGTTCTTATCCAGCAGGAGGGGCATCGCCATCACTGTGATGCAGTAAAGCACTGTCGCAATTACGCCACCGACCAGGGTTCCAACGGCGAGGAACGCCATGCCTTCGCCGGTCGTAAATATCGTTGTGAGCAGGTGATCAAATGACCGGTAGCCATGACTTTGCACCGTAAGCGCAAGGATCAGTCGGAACTGGTATGCCCAAATCCAAAATACAAACAGCACCACAAATGACATCCAGCCAAATTCCCGCCGCTGTTGCCGGAAAATAACAAGAAATATGTCAGATGCCGTAAACGTGTCTCCACGCTTAAATCGCCGTGACATCTCATAGAGGCCGGCGGCTAGGAAGGGTGCCACGAGCGGGAATCCGATACCCGCTGCAATTATAATCCAAATCTGGTCGAAGACAGTGAACCCGGCCAAAAGCGCCAAACCGAAAAGCGCATATACCAACCCGAAAAATATACTCAATCCCGGCCGTCGCCATGTGTCCCGCAGGCCATCCTTGAACGCCGCTTTGACATCACCAAATGTCGCCGCGCGTACACCAAGTCGGATCGGTTGCGCCTCTGCTACCGCGCCATGCTGTGCTTGCATAACAATACTCCCCGGAGAAATGCTAACGGGAGCGTCAAGCTTCTGCAAACCACCCAGAGCTGGCTGAGGTTTCAATGCAAAGGGATGCCTATCGATTATTGTCCTATCGTGTGGTCGAGGTTGGCAGCAGCCGCTTTCCATCTTTCAGCAATGGCGTGGCCGGCCCGAAATCACCAATTGGCAGTGTGTGCGTCAGAAGTCCGATGTCCTTACGCCAAAGGTGCATGGCGCATCCTGGCGGTTCATAGGCAATGGCCAGCGGCGCCCCTGCTATCGTGTCGAATGCAAACGGGTATGAGACGCTAGGAGCGACGCAAGCCGGGACGGGACCGCACAGGCCTGTAATTGTGCGATGATTATGGCCCGCAATGATGCGAAGCACATTCGTGCGCCCCGCCAGCATTGCCGCGAGCGCATCAGCGCCTCCAAGGCCGGTTGCCCCGAATCCTGGGAGACCGCACGGGAACGGCGGGGGATGTAGAGCGATGATGACGGGCTTATCTGCCGCCGCGTCTAACGCAGCCTCAAGCCAAGTGAGACGGGCCGCGCAAAGCTCGCCATTGCTTTCGCCTGGAATAACGGAATCGCAGGCGATGACACGGATTGGGCCAGCATCGAAGGTGTAGTGAATGAAGTCTGCGAGGCCGTCGCCTTCTGGCAACCAGGCGAAACCTTTGAATGCAACGCGCATGTTCGCGCGGTCATCATGGTTGCCTGGAATGGCGTAGAGCGGGGCATCCAAATCCTGCAGAACCTCTAGCGCTAAGGCATAGGCTTCAGGCGCGCCATCATGTGCGAAATCTCCGGTGTGGATTACGACATCGGCACCCGCGGTGTTCACAGCCGCTACGGCAGACCGCAACGCTGCTTCCGTATCGGATCGGCCATAGGCGATCTCGCCCGGTGGCAACATGTGGGAGTCTGATATCTGAGCAATGAGCATTAGGCGGCCTCCACGTGATGCCAGATCGAGTTAAGCACGCCCGGCGCGGCTGGATTTTAGGAAAATCACACATACGACGGCGATGGCGAGCAAGGGTGCCACGCCATAGTTGACGACATCCCAATCAAACGCATTCAGCAAATGACCGGAGGAAAGCGCGGCCAGAGCGACTGTCGCGAAGATCAGGAAGTCATTGAAGCCCTGCACCTTAGCCCGCTCTTCCGGACGGTATGTGTCTGTCAGCAATGTCGTCGCGCCAATGAACATGAAATTCCAACCGACGCCGACAAGCAGCAAACCAGCCGTGAAGTTCGTGAATTCAATGCCTGAAAGATGGGATGTCACAGCCGCCATCATCAGCACAGCGCCACATAGAATGACATTCAGTGCGCCGAACTTCTTAATGATGTCGCCCGTAAAGAATGATGGCGCGAACATGCCAATGATGTGCGCCTGAATCACCCATTTTGAATCTGAGAACTCAAATCCACAGTTCAGCATCGCCAAGGGCGTCGATGTCATCAGAAGCGCCATGACGCCATACGCAATGAATGCCGCAATGACAGCGACGGCGCATTTTGGCTGCATTAATATCTGGACCAGCGGTCGGCCTGAGCTTTTGCGCTCCGCCACCGAGAGTTTCGGTATCTGGACGCCCATAAGCATGAAGAAGGAAAGGACATACACGCCAATCAGCGCAAAATAACTGCCCGCAAATATGGTTGGCGACAGCATATCCTTGGTCATATTAGCGAGTTCTGGCCCCAAGAAAGCCGCGAACAGACCACCTGTCATCACCCAGGAAATGGCTTTCGGCTTGAACTCATCAGACGCCGTATCAGCAGCCGCAAAGCGATAAAAAACCGCGAACCCGTTGAACCAGCCAATGACGCAGGCCCCAGCGCAGAGCATCCAGAATGAGCCGATCAGCATGCCGTACCCGGCCATGATCGCGCCTATCACGCCGAAGATCGTACCGAACATGAACCCGGCCCGTCTGCCGATCCGTCGCATCAAGTGGGACGCAGGAATTGTCGCCAGCATGACACCCGCATGGTGCGTCGCCAGCGGCAGTGTTTCCCAGCCCGGTGAGGGCGTGAGGATCTTACCAGCCAAGGGGCCGGTCGCGATCATCAGTGAGGTGCCGGTCATATAGAGCGCCTGACATATTGCCAGGATAAGGACATTACGTTTCGCAGGATCAGACAGCACGGGCGGAAAACTTCCAGCTTCGGGAGCGCTTGGCGGACAAATCGCCATTAAATTGGCAAGGCCTAGAAAACTTACACTTCAATCCGTTGAAAGTGGAGGGCGTCCCCCCCCCTCTCCTACAATTGATTCAATCCGGTCTTTAGCGACTTGACTGGCAATGTCGGAATCAATTTCTGCATCACCGCCCCAGTCAATCTGCACCATGTCAGGAAGTGCGGTAATCAACGCATCTCGGATGAACGGCCTGACCGCGTCAATCTCAGCGTCCTTTTTGTCCTCGGCCAAGATCATCCGCGTCCAGAGCGTATATTTGCGAGCGGGTATGAAGTCCCGGATCGCTGTCACGTAGACGGCGTCCATGTAATAGAACTCACGCCCGTCTTCCGTTTTATCTGGACGCGGCATACCGCCAGGGGCGACGGGGCCTTCGCTCTCGCCACGGACCTCTTTTGAGACTTCGGTCACGTTCGCCCGTTTGCCTTGCTGGGCATCTGTCGGCAAAGCGACCACAGTCGCAGCGACGAGAACAATAGCAGGTAGGGCGCGTTTGCAGAACATGAGACGGACTATCCAGCGCTCATGGTGCAGAAAGGATTAACGCATGTCTGCCAGACCGCACATTTCCTGGATTTCTAGGGCAATTCCCGACCAACCTGAATCAGATTGGTCGGGATAAATTGCCCGCAATCAATGTGATAGAGCGCCGGGCTGCGTCGCACGCGACGCACGGCGCTCTAGCGCATCTCCACTGATTTGATCGCAGCCGCAACGCCATCAGGCGTGAATACTGGCAGTGAGCAAAGCCCATTGGCGCAAGCGAAGGCGGCGGGCGCGTCCAGTTCAGGATAGGTCACGTCCGGGTTGGGCAATGGTCCCTCCCGCTTATCCCACCATTCCAGACGGTAATATCCCGTTGGATAGCGACGGGCTTCCGCATGAAGCGCCTGTGCTTCTATCGCATCCTTCTGGCCGACAATTGTTGCATGGGCCGGTTCTGCTGCAAGCTCAGCATCCGGCAGCAGGGCATGGGGCAGGAAAACTTCGAATTCAGCATATGCTGCCAAGTGGCCCATGCCATGGAGTGCGGCGTCGGCCCATTGAGCATCACCGGTATATCGGTTCAGCAAATTGAAAAACCGGGTCGCGGCCATGTTTTCGTCCAGATGGCGCACGGGTGTTTTGAATACACCGAACGCAGCAGCAGTTGGCGGTGCCGTGCGATATCCACCGCCATCAACCCGGAAGGTCTTGGCGACAAAGGCACCCGTTTCCGCTGCCAAATCTAGCCACCGCCGCTCGCCCGTTGAGCGGTAGAGCGCCAGCGCTGCATCCCCCATGGCGACATTATCGCCGAGATATGCGGCACCCGGCGTCGCCGAGCCATGGCCAAACCCACCTTCAGGCAAGCGCCGGGCCTCAACGGCCCATTCGGCGGCCTGCATGGCTGCATTCAGCCATTGCGGTTCACCGGATACATCGGAAAGGAGCGCCAGGGCGGCAGCGGCCCAGCCGTTTTCCCGCGCATATTGGTTCTTATCGATACGGGGTTGGCGGCCCACAGCAGCACGAGCTGCGGCAGAGAAGGTGTAGAAGAATTTGCCATCCGTCTCCGCATCCAGGTCTGCATCCTGGCTGGTATAGAACGCACCGTTCGGGCCGCGCATCCGGCCTGTCAGGTATCCCGCGATAGCCTTAGCGCTAGCCAGATCACGCTGGTCACCCCAAGCCACAAAGGACAGGGCATAAAGGCGAATACCATCCGCCTGGCTCTGCATAATCTTTTCGAAATGCGGGGAAGACCAATCCACCTTGTCAGAATACTGGTAAAGGCCGCCCCATGCAGGGTCGATCAGCATGCGGGACCCATCCAGCGATTTTTGGGCGACGGCGCGATAGCGCTCATCACCGCGTCTGGCTTGGTGAATCGCCCATTCAATCGCTGGCGCATTTATGAACCGGTGAACTTGCCCGAAGCCGCCATTCACATCGTCATGGGCATTGAAAAAGATTGTCTCCAGAAGTGAGCGTTCTTCTGCCGTTAGGCTATGCGCGCCTTCCGCCCCATCTGGGGAAAGCGATAGGTTGGGCAGCGGTGACGGATCATCCAGGACGGTCTTGATATCGATGAGGAACCGCGCTTTTTCCCGATATCCGCGCCGAACCAGGATTTCCGCACCCTTTGCATCAAACATGATTGTGGCGGGCCAACCGAAGCGTTTATAGCGGCGAGAGATATCCGGGCGTTCATCCTGCTCCACACGGACCGGGATGAAGTGCTTCAGCACCTTGGCAACGACTTCCGGGTCCCGGTAGGTGGTGCGTTCCATAACGTGGCACCAGTGACACCAATCGGCGCCCAGATGCAGCAGCACGAATTTGTTTTCGCGCGCGGCTTCCTCGAATACAGCTTTGCCCCAGGTCCGCCATTCAATCGGCCCCCGATCAGGTGCTGCAAGCGCTGAATGCGGCAGGATGAGAGCGATCAGCAGAAGGGCGAAGGCGCGCATAGGATTTCCCCGTGTGTTTCAGCCAGTAGACGCACCCTATACGTCTCGGCGAACACAGAGGATCACGTTTGGCGGAGCCGGGCTTCCCGATTGGCGGTATAGATCGCCGCTGCCGCAATCAGCGCAGCACCAATCCAGGTCCACATATCCGTGCTTTCGCGGAATACGAACCACCCGACCAGCGCGACTGTTGGCAAGCGGAGGAAATCAAACGGCTGCAATAGCGAGGCGTCCCCAACCGCAAGCGCGCGGCTAATGCCATAGATATTGATGACCGCACCTACACCTAACGTCACGATCCAAAGCCAATCATTGCCGGTTGGCCATTCCCAGAAATACAAGGCCGGAAGCAGCGAAAGCGGTAATGGCAGCAAGGATAAATACAGCGTTATCAGTGCTGGATTTTCCGTCGCCGAAAGCTTCTTGCCGGTGATGACAACGCCAGCGAAAGTAATTGCGGCCAGCAGCACGACCAGCGCGCCGAGATTCAAGGCTTCCGCGTCTGGCCTGGTCATGATCAGCACGCCGACAAACCCAATCGCCACGGCGGCCCCACGCCGCCACCCAAATCGTTCCCCTAGAACCACCCAGGCAAGCAGGGTCACAAACAGCGGCGTCGTAAATGATAGCGCCGTCGCTTCTGACAGCGGCAGCAGAATGGCACCTAAGAACATTGCGACAGAGGACGCGAGCATGATCACCGCGCGCAGCCAGAACAGGCCCCAACGCTCCGTTTTCAGGCCCCCCAGCCCCATTCGCGCAATCCAGGGCAAGAACAGCAGCACCGCCGCCAAATTCCGCCAGAAAGAGATCACGAATACGTCGAGATGCGCAGAAAGTTCACGCACGCTCCCGATCATCACTGCAAAGCCGATTGCGGTGAAACACATCCAAAGTGCAACGCGGATGACAGGGGGTAGGGTGTTCATGCTGAGCTTCACAGGTTCATTACGTTGCAGACCCTCACAACAAGGGAGGAGGAATTAAAGAAAACTAAGCCGTCGGATCATTCCCAACCCGCACCAGCAGCTTGCCAAAATTTTCACCCTGGAACAGCTTCATGAACGCTTCTGGCGCGTTCTCTAGCCCGTCAACAAAATCCTCGCGGTATTTGATTTTGCCTTCTGCGATCCAATTGCCCATGCGCGGCAGCGCTTCCGGCCAGAGGTGATGGAAGTCATACACCAGGAAGCCTTGCATCCGCGCACGCATGGGGATGAAGAAACGCGTATTGCGTGGCACCAGTTCAGGTTCCGCCAGATTATATTCCGCAATACCGCCGCATACAGCGATACGAGCGCCTAAGGCAAGGTTACGTGTGATGGCGTCGTAAACAGCACCCCCAACGCTCTCGAAATACACATCAACACCACCTGGGCAGTGTTTCTGCAGCCCGGCGTCCAGATCATCCGTCTTGTAGTTGATGCACGCATCGAAACCGAGTTCGTCAACAACGTAGGCACATTTGGCGGGCGAGCCTGCAATGCCAACGACATGGCAGCCCATGATCTTCGCAATCTGCCCAACAAGGGCACCAACAGCGCCAGATGCGGCGGAAACTACAACCGTCTCACCTGGTTTCGGTTCACCCACATGCAGCAGCCCGAAATAGGCTGTCATGCCCGGCATGCCGAGCACGCCATTGGCGGTCGAAATTGGGGCAATGGAAGGATCAATTTTACGGAGACGTTCCAACGGCGGGACGGAATATTCCTGCCACCCAAGTGTGCCCTCAACGATATCACCAACAGCGAAATCCGGATGCAGTGATTGCACGACCTCACCAACGCCGCCGCCAGTCATGACCGCATCAATTTCCACATTGGCCGCATAGCCTGCGACCGCGTTCATCCGCCCGCGCATATACGGGTCTAGCGACATCACGATCTGGCGGACAAGCACCTGACCGGGCGCAGGCGTTGGCAGCGGTGCTTCTTCCAGGCGGAAATTGTCCGGTGAGACCATGCCGTTCGGGCGATTGGCGAGAACGACGCGGCGGTGGGTGTTGGGCAAGCTCATGGGGTCAAATTAGCCTTTCAGGCCGGAAAGTTTGGCGAAATTCACCAATTCATCGATATGGGCTTTGGGGTTTGGCAGATCAGAATCAATCGTGCGGAAGCTGACATGGCTCATGCCCATTTCTTCCCAAGATTTAAGGTCTGCTTCCCATGCAGCTTCGCCGCGATTCCAGTGATGCAGCGTCGCATTCATGCTGAAGGTCGCTGGGTCCCGGTTATACTCGGCCTGCCATTGGCTAATGCGGCCAAGGATGCGGCGGGTCTCGTCGTCGGGCTCAGAGCGCGGGTTCAGGGAATAGCCGTCCCCCAAACGCACGGCGCGCTCAATAGCTTTGTCCGCGAAGGCACCAATGAAGATGGGGATGGGCTGCTGGACCGGCTTCGGGTTGATGCCCATGTCCTCAATCTGATGGAAATCACCCTTGTAATTGATGGTTTCCTCAGTCCAGAGCTTCCGCATGACGTCAATTTGTTCTTCGAACAAGCGGGCGCGGGTTTTGAAATTAGCGCCGAGGCCCTGATATTCCTCCGGGCTCCAGCCAATGCCACAGCCAAGGCGCAAGCGCCCGCCGGAGAGGATATCAACCTCTGCGGCTTGCTTCGCCACCAGCGGCGCTTGACGCTGCGGCAATACCATTACAGCGGATGCAAAGGTGATCCGGCTCGTCAACGCGCTCGCATAGGCGAACAACGTCAGCGGCTCATGGAAGGTTTTCTTGATGGTGTAATAGTGCGCCCAGGGCGCGCCCTTAGCTTCCTTGTTGCAAAGCACGTGATCAATGCAAAGCACATGGTCGTAGCCAAGGTCTTCCGCCGTCTGGAAGAAGTCTTTGACCATCGACATATCGTCGCCGATTTCGGAATGAGGGAATACGCAACCGATTTTCATTGAATGACGCTCCTATTCAGC
>CAJXVF010000033.1 GCA_913060845.1 uncultured Alphaproteobacteria bacterium
CTACACCTCTCTATTCGTCGGCAGCGTCAGATGTGTATAAGAGACAGCTGCTGGCCTATTGTCATCCGAAGGGCTGACGCTCGAAAACCTGCCTGATTTGGCAGATATCGCGTCAATGGCTGAACTGCTGGAAGGCCTTGGCGCTACGGTGGACCGGACCACGGGTGCAGCCAAAATTCAGGCGAAGACATTTTCCAGCACCGAAGCGCCTTACGACGTTGTCCGCAAAATGCGTGCGTCCGTGCTGGTATTGGGGCCGCTTGTCGCGCGCGCTGGCGAGGCGACGGTATCGCTGCCCGGTGGTTGCGCCATTGGCAACCGGCCGGTTGATCTGCATTTAATGGCACTGGAAGAAATGGGTGCTGAGATCATCCTGGAATCCGGCTACATCCAGGCGAAAGCACCGAATGGCCTGAAAGGCGGGCGCGTTGCGTTCCCCATGGTTTCCGTCGGTGCCACAGAAAACGCCATGATGGCGGCAAGCTTGGCCGATGGTGAAAGCGTGCTGATCAACGCTGCGCGCGAGCCCGAAATTACCGACCTCGCCAATTGCTTGATCGCGATGGGTGCTAAGATTGATGGCGTTGGCACGGATACGCTACGGATCACTGGCGTCACCAGCCTGCATCACGCGACGCACTCGGTTGTTCCTGACCGGATTGAGACCGGCACCTTCGCGATGGCCGCTGCGCTCACCGGTGGCAATGTTGAAATTATCGGCGGACAGCTTGACCTGATCGCCGCCGCCGCCGCAAAGCTGGAAGATGCTGGTGTCGCGTTCATGGAAACGGCGCGCGGGTTCCGTGTTGCCCGCGCCAACGGGCCGCTTGAAGGCGTGGATATGATGACGGAGCCACATCCGGGCTTCCCGACGGACCTGCAGGCCCAGTTCATGGCGGCCATGGCCACGGCTAAGGGCGCATCCATGGTGACTGAAACGATCTTCGAAAATCGCTTCATGCATGTGCCGGAACTGACGCGTATGGGGGCCAATATCAACGTCCACGGCTCCTCCGCGATGATCCGTGGTGTCGAGCGGCTGAAGGGCGCGCCCGTGATGGCGACAGATTTGCGGGCCTCCGTTAGCCTCGTGCTGGCGGGATTGGCGGCGGAAGGTGAAACCCTCGTCAACCGCATCTACCACCTGGACCGTGGCTATGAGCGAGTTGAAGCGAAGCTGAACGCCTGCGGGGCAGAGATTGTGCGGGAGCGCGCCTGATGACCAGCGCTGAACCTAAATCCCTGAAGCTCCTGGCGAAGGACGGCGCGGACCTGACCGTTATGAGCGCCTGCCTGCAGGATGCGCTGGCACCCGTTGGCGATATCACGTGGCTCAAAGGTGAGCAGCGCGTGATCATAGCCTTCAACCGCTTTATGTGGGAGCAAGGTGGTGAAGATTCTGGTGGTGAGTTGATCTACTACCGCATCCATTCAGTGCTCTCGATTGAAGGTGTGGCGCGCGTCCGGTCCCGGGGTTTTAGTCTCGACGAAAGCGACCGCATGCTGTCCTTCATGAGCCTTCGGCCCTTGGATGGCGGCATTGATCTCATCTTTGCCGATGACATCCATATTCGGGTCGAGACCGATGACATCGCTGCCGCCCTTGCAGACCAAGGTGCTGCCTGGCCGACCCGCTGGAAGCCCGACCACGACCTCGATAGCAATGACCCCTGATCCAGTAGAATGAGCGAGACCTCCCATGATTGATCTGTCCGGCCATAAGGCCTTCGTCACTGGCGCTGCATCAGGCATTGGCCGCGCGACCGCCAACACGCTGGCTGAAGCCGGGGCCTATGTCATCGCGTGCGATATCGCTGCCGACAAAGCCGATGAAGTGACGGCGGAACTGGCTGCGCAAAAAGGCGGCGGTGAGTTTGTGGCGCTTGATGTCACCGATCCCGCAGCCATCCTCGCCTGCTGTGATGATGTTACGGGCCGCCACGGCGCCATGAACATTCTGGTGAATGTCGCGGGTTGGGACCGGACGGAACCGTTCGTTGAGAACTCGCCAGAATTCATCGAAAAGATCGTGCAGCTAAATTATCTGGGCCAAGTCCGCGTCTGCCAGGCCTTCGTGAAGCCGATGATGGAATCGGGCGCAGGTGCGAAGATCGTCAACGTATCCAGTGATGCAGGCCGCGTCGGCTCCATGGGCGAAACGGTCTATGCGGGTGCAAAGGGCGGCGTCATGGCGTTCTCAAAGTCTTTGGCGCGTGAAATGGCGCGGCACAATATCTGTGTGAATGTCGTCTGCCCCGGCCCAACAGACACGCCACTATTTGAAGGCCAAAGCGAGCGCATCAAAGAAGCCCTCCTCCGCGCCATCCCCTTCCGCCGCCTCGCGACCCCCCAAGACGTCGCCGACGGCATCCTCTACTTCGCCAGCCCCCGCGCCAACTACGTCACCGGCCAGGTCCTCAGCATCTCCGGCGGCCTGACGATGAGTGGGTGACTTAGGTGGCGCAGGGTGGCTGAAGCCTATTCCGGCTTCGGGTCGTTCTTGCGGCTGCGGACTTCTACGCCAGCTTGTTCTTCGACGTAGCGCATGATGTGGGAGAAATCTTCTTCTACGCCGCCGCGGGCCAGCGCCAGGGACCACCACTGTTTGACGGGCTGGCCGACCCACATGGGTGAGCCCAGCGCTTCGGCTTCTTCGAGGCAGAGGCGGACGTCTTTATACATAAGCTCCGTGCGGAAACCGTAGTCGAACGTGCGGGTCAGTACGGATTTCGGGAACTTGTCGCGGACGGCGGTATTCGCACCCGAACCTGCATTGATCACCTGCACCATGATGTCTGGGTCGAGGCCCGCTTTGGCACCGAGGGCGAACGCTTCTGCGCTGGCGACCATTGCGGTGGCGCTCAACATGTTATTGATAAGTTTCATCATCTGGCCTTGGCCCTGGCCTTCGCCAACGAAGAAGGCGTTGTGGCCAATCGCTTCCAACACGGGCTTCCAGCGAGTCCACTGCGCTTCTGGGCCGGACACCATGACGGCGAGCGTGCCTTTTTCCGCTCCGCCAACGCCGCCTGAAACAGGCGAATCCAGCATCTCCAGGCCTTTTTTGTTGAGCATGGTGCCCACATCTTTGGCAACGCGCGGGCCGGTCGTTGAGAGATCGATGAAGAGCTTCGCCTTGGACCCCTCGGCGACATCTGCCGCGACGGCTTGTACGATAGCGGGCGTTGGCAGGCTGACCATGATGGTTTCGACCTGGTCGGCAAGGCCTCTGGCGCTTGCTGCAGCCTGGGCACCGGACTCGACAATAGCTTCGAGCGCTGCTGGGTTCGCGTCACAGGCGATCACGGTGTGCCCGGCCCCTAGGAGACGACGCGCCATTGGTGCGCCCATTGCGCCAAGCCCAATAAATCCGATTGTTTCGCTCATTTTTTAAGCTCCTAGGGTTCATAAATTTCTGGTGAGACTGTTGCTAATCAACGCATATCACGGCAGAATTAAAGGGTGAAAGCATCCGCACCAGCATACGAGAGACTTATGACGCCTGCCAACACCGGCGCCGAACGTTCTGAAATGGTACAGCCGCTCCTGCGTGACGGGGCGGACGACCCGTGCGTCTCGCCCTTGGCGGCGCGACGCTTGATTCGCTCAGGCATTCATACCGGCCATACAGCGGGCATGGCGATGGGCCGATTGCAGGGCAATCTGGCGATTCTGCCGAAGGATCTGGCGCTCGAATTCGCGATTTTCTGCCATCGCAATCCAAAGCCTTGTCCCGTCGTTGCAATGACTGCCCCCGGGGACCCGATGCTGCCGGATATCGGTGTTGACGTGGATATCCGCACGGATGCGCCGCAATACAATGTATATCGGCACGGTGAGCTGGATGCTCAAGTCACGGACTTGAACGATCTCTGGCAGGATGATTTTGTCGGATTTGTGCTTGGCTGTTCCTTCAGCTTTGAAGACGCACTGGTCAAGGCTGGCATTGGCCTTCGGCACCATCAGATGGAAGTAACAGTGCCAATGTATGCGACGAATATCGCATGCCGCCCTGTCGGGCCGTTTCAAGGCAATACCGTATGCTCCATGCGACCGATGACACCGAAGGACGCGCTACGCGCCATTGAAGTCACGTCGCGTTTCCCTGCCGCCCACGGCGCGCCGCTACACTTTGGTGACCCGGCGGAGATTGGCATTACCGACGTGATGGCGCCCGATTGGGGGGACGCTGTCGATATCAAGGCTGGTGAGATTCCAGTCTTTTGGGCGTGCGGAGTCACGCCGCAATTGGTTCTGCAAACGGCGAAACCGCCGATTTGTATAACGCATACACCTGGGGCCATGCTTATTGGCGACCAGTCTAGTGATGCGGTCAGCATGCGCTGGTCCGCGTGAGGGCGCCTCTCGAGAAGCGCTATTTACTGCGCACCCAGTTAGATGGGGCGTCACTTTCAACAGGAGGTAATACACTATGAAATCCCTTAAATTTGCCCTTGCCGGGGCGCTCGCCGCCGGCTTGGCATTCGGCGCAGGCGCTGCCAGCGCTGACATTAAGCCAAAGAAGTTCACGGTCGTTGGGACCTGGGGCTTCTTGGATCACTGGAAAGAGCGTGAAGGCCCGTTCTGGAACGACACGCTCCCGAAGATCACCAAGGGCGCTTATACTGCTAACGCCAAATCACAGACCGAAGTTGGCCTGTCTGGCTTTGAAATCATGAAGCTTCTGAAGCTTGGCACCTATGACGCTGTTCATGGTGTCACGGGATATGTCGCGCAGGACAGCCCGGCTGTGGAAGGCGTTGACCTTGCCGGCGTGATCCAGGACATCGATGTGTATCGTGAAGCGCTCGAATCCTATGAGCCGATCATCCGCCGTGAGTTCCAGCAGAAATACAACGCGAAGCTCCTCATGCTTTATGCATGGCCGAGCCAGCAGCTTTGGTGCAACTTGGGCGACCGTTCCAATATGAACGTTTCCCTCGCTGACCTCGCCGGCAAGAAGATCCGCACCTATTCCACGACGCTGGGTGATTTCATCGAAGGCATCAATGCCTCCGCTGTGACCATCGCTTTTGCTGAAGTCGTGCCTGCCCTCCAGAAGGGCGTTGCGGATTGTGGCATCACCGGCACTATGCCAGCGTATAATGCTAAGTGGTGGCAGGTTGTGACCCATAACGTGCGTGTGCGTCTTGGTTACGCTTCCTCATTCCTCGCGATGAACAACAAAACCTGGAATAGCCTCGATAAAGAAGGCCAGGATGTGATCATGGGTCAGATGAGCCCGCTGACCGAAGCCATGTGGGTTGCCACCCGCGCCAACGATGCGCGTGGCATGAACTGTAATGCTCAAGGTCCTTGCGACATTGGCGAGCCAGGCAACATGACTGCGATCGAGCCAAATGCTGAAGACAAAGCGAAACTCAAAGACGTTGCAGAAAACGTCGTTGTGAAGCGCTGGGCTGAGCGTTGCGGCACGCAGACGTGCATCGATGAGTGGAATGCAACAGTCGGCAAATTGTCCGGTCTGAAGGCGTCCCTCTAAGCGTCTAAGCTACGATCTGGATCCGGGCGCTGCGTCTATAGCGGCGCCCGGTTTCCGCTTTTTACGTTACCTTTTCAGTGATTTAGGGCTTTCGGCCATGATGGAAAAGTTCGCGCAAGTGCATAGCGCCTTAAAGTTGGCATCCCGCTGGCTTGTCTGGCTTGGCGGCGGGTCTTTAATGATTGCTGCGATTATCGTCACCGTGGATGTGCTGTGCCGGAAATTTATCGGCGTCACCATGAGCGGCTCTGATGAGATTTCAGGCTACGTTTTCGCTGCGTCGACGACGCTTGCTTATTCCTATTGTCTCTTGCATCGCTCCAACGTTCGGATCGACGCGCTTTACAATCTTTTGCCGCGGCCCGCGACGGCGACTTTGGACGTCATCGGCCTCTCGCTGCTGCTTTATTACATGTGGATCATGACCAACGCAGCAGTGGCCGCGTTCTTGGAAAGCTGGACCGAAGGCTCTGTTTCTATCACCACCCTGCAAACGCCGCAGTGGATACCGCAGTTTTTCTGGATGGCGGGGATTGTGCTGTTCTTCTGCACTCTGGTCTTCGTGACGTTGTATTCGCTCATAGCACTGGTGCAACGGAACTGGGATCTGGTCGCTAAGATCGCTGGCATCCCGTCTATCGCAGACGTAATTGAAGAAGAAACCCACGTCGAAGACGTTATGGAAGAAGCCGCCGCTGGGCGGGAGGTCTGATCAATGGCTGTATGGATTCTCACAGGCTTACTCGTTCTTGTTATCGCAGCCGTTCCCGTTGCTGCGGTCCTCGGTATTCTGAGCTTCGTACTCGATGAAATAACGATGGACGGACGGCTGACGTTCGGCATCGGCGAAATCATCTGGGACAAGAGCAAGGAATTCATCCTCGTCGCTATTCCGATGTTCATTCTGTTGGGTGAAATCATGCTCCGCGCGGGCATTGCCCGCCGCATGTATGGCGCAGTTGTTCAGTGGCTATCCTGGTTGCCCGGCGGCTTGATGCACGCCAATATTGGCTCCTGCACGATTTTCGCTGCAACATCTGGCTCCAGCGTGGCAACGGCGGCAACCGTTGGCACGGTCGCCTATCCTGAGATTCAGAAGCACAAATACAATGAGAGCCTGTTCTTGGGCTCGCTGGCTGCTGGCGGGACGCTCGGCATTTTGGTGCCGCCGTCGATCAATCTCATCATCTATGGCCTGCTGACAGACACATCTGTCCCAGAACTTTATCTGGCTGGCATTATTCCAGGCGCAGCCCTTGCTATTCTATTCATGCTTGTGATCATTGTCGCCTGCCTCTATCGCAAGAGCTGGGGCGGTGATCGCGTGCAAACGAGCTGGAGCGAGCGCATCCGCACGCTGCCGCATTTGCTGCCGCCAATCCTGCTGTTCGCAGCCGTCGTCGGCTCGATCTATGGCGGTATCGCAACACCAACAGAGGCCGCGTCCATCGGCGTTGTGATGAGCTTGTTAATCGCTGCGTACTTTAAATCGCTTAACGTAAAGATGCTACTGGAAGCCTTCGAAGGCACCATGCGCACCACGGCGATGATCATGTTGATCGTGTTCTCCGCGATCTTCCTGAACTTTGTCCTGGGTTTCATGGGCATCACCCAAGCGATGCTGAACTTCATCGCAGAACTTGGCCTGACGCCAACGGAAACCATCCTGTTGATCGTGGTGTTCTACCTGATCCTCGGCATGTTCATGGAAACACTGTCCATGATGCTGACGACGATCCCGGTCGTGTTCCCCATTGTCATGAGCTTGAACGTCGAAGCGTTCTCGGACGTATGGTTCGGCATCCTGATCACGATCCTTATGGAAGCCGCACTGATTACGCCGCCAATTGGCGTGAACTTGTATGTTGTGCAAGGCATCCGGGCACGCGGCGGTAAGTTCAACGATGTTGCGATTGGCGCTGTGCCATTCATGATCGCGATGTTGGTCATGATCGGTATTTTGATCGCTTTCCCAAGTGTCGCCACATATCTGCCGAACCAGTTCTTCTAGGATTGATGATTCGCTATGGCCGGTGCAACAACGGCATCTGACCGGTTTTCCGCCTGGCGCGTCTTTAAAGAGGCGCTTGGCGGCAATACCGGCTGGAAGCCTTGGCGGCGTAACCCAGAACCCAAGCCCCGTTATGACGTGATCATTGTCGGCGGTGGTGGGCATGGGCTGGCGACCGCATATTACCTCGCCAAGCTGCACGGGATCACCAATGTCGCGGTGGTCGAAAAAGGCTGGATTGGCGGCGGGAATGCAGGCCGAAATACCACAATCGTCCGCTCCAATTATCTCTGGGATGAGAGTGCGGCGATCTATGAGCATGGCCTGAAGCTCTGGGAGGGCCTCAGCCAGGACCTCAACGTCAATGTGATGTTCAGCCAGCGTGGCGTGTTGAACCTGGCGCATACCCTGCATGATGTGCGCGAAAGCATCCGCCGGGTGAATGCGAACCAGCTCAACGGCGTTGACGCTGAATGGCTAGACCCTGAAGGCGTGCAGGGCTTCTGCCCCCTGATTGATATCTCCACAAAGAAGCGCTGGCCTGTTCTGGGCGCAACCTTGCAACGGCGCGGCGGCACAGCGCGCCATGACGCAGTCGTATGGGGTTATGCGCGGGCGGCGGACAGGCTCGGCGTGGATATCATTGAGAACGCTGAAGTGACGAGCGTACTGCGCGGCGCTGATGGCGCATTCGAAGGCGTTGAGACGACGCGAGGAACGATCCGCGCAGACAAAGGCGCATTCGTCGCTGCCGGTCATTCCAGCGTGTTGGCGGACATGGCCGGGTTCCGGCTGCCAATCGAAAGCCATCCCCTGCAGGCACTGGTGTCAGAGCCACTGAAGCCGCTGCTTGATTGTGTGGTGATGTCCAACCAAGTGCATGTCTATGTCAGCCAATCGGACAAGGGCGAGCTGGTCATGGGTGCGGGGATCGACGCGCACACCAGCTACACCCAGCGCGGCGCATTCCATATTATTGAGGACCAGATGGCGTCCGCGATTGAACTGTTCCCGATGTTCAGCCGCCTTCGCGTCATGCGCACATGGGCCGGAATTGTCGATGTTTGCCCGGATGCGTCGCCCATTATCGGGGAAACGCCGGTGCCGAACCTCTATATCAACTGTGGTTGGGGCACGGGCGGCTTCAAGGCGACGCCGTCATCTGGCTGGACGCTGGCGCACACCCTCGCCCACGGTGCGCCGCACGCACTGAACGCACCGTTTGCGCTCGATCGTTTCACGACCGGTGCGCTGGTTGATGAACATGGCGCGGCAGCAGTGGCGCACTAAGGCTTTTATCCTGCCCGGGCAGCCCGAACAGCGTCCTGCATGGCAGACTTGCTGATGGCACCTGGAATGATCTCATCGCCGATCACGAATGCTGGCGTGCCGCGAATGCCAAGCGCCTCTGCTGCTTCATAGGTCTGGCGAATATGGGCGCTGATTTCTTCAGACTTCATCATTTCCGCCACTTTCAGTGGATCGTACCCAGTGGCGGCGGCGAGGCCGAGCAGGGTGGTTTCATCAAACGAACCCCGATGGCGCATCAACGCTTCGTGCAGGGGGAAATGCATCGACGGATTAATCTTGTTCGTGGCCAATGAAACCCTGGCTGCGGTGACGGAATCTGGCCCAAGGATTGGGAATTCTTTCAGCACGACACGGATTTTCTTATCTTCATCAGCCAGCGCCACGACGCCATCCAAAGCGCGTTTGCAATAGCCGCAACGGTAATCGAAGAACTCTACGACGGTGATGTCAGCGGTGGCTGCGTCTGCGCCAAGCACAGGGTCTGCCGCTTGTTCCGTCAGGACACTGCTTAGATTGCGGACTGCGTCTTTGCGTTGCTCCGCTTCTCTCGCCTGCTCGTTTGCTTGGTATTTCTCAAGCGCCGCCACGACGGCTTCTGGGCTGTCTGCCAGGAACTGGGCGACGCCGCCGGAGATTTTACCTTCCAGATCAGCGGCGGTCTCTACGTCAAGTGCTGCGAACCGTTGGTCCACGGCCTCTTTGACGGCCTGCTTGACTGCCGCTGCGACCATGGGCGCGGGGTCATCCCGCTGGCTGACCGTATGGCTCGCTGCGAACCCAATCGCGCCGCCGACAACTGCGCTGACAATGACATGAAGCATTCGCATGACGAAGAACCCTGTTTTCCCGATATGTGTGGCGCGTAGTTTTGCCCGTCGGCACGTCACAGCGCAAGCCGGTCTAACGCGTATGTGACGATAGACGCGTCAATGCTTATGATTGGGTAACGGCGAGAAATCAAAGTAGGGATGACCATTGTGATGGACAGAAACGTAGCGCTGATAACGGGCGGCAGCCGTGGAATAGGGGCAGCAGCTGCAAAGCTGCTTGCAGCGGAAGGCTGGGCAGTCGCCATTAACTATCGGGCTGATAAAGCAGCAGCCGAAGCGACCGCCAAAGCCGTTGAGGCCGCTGGCGGCGCTGCCATGATTATCCAAGCAGATACTGGCGTTGAAGCCGATGTCATCCGCATGTTCGAAGCGTTGGATGCAGAATGGGGCAGGCTGGATGCGCTGGTGAATAATGCTGGCGTCGTTGGCCCACGCGGGCCGTTCGGCAAAGTGACGGCGGCGGATATCCAGCATGTGCTGTCCGTGAACGTCACGGGATATATGCTTTGTGCGCAACAAGCTGTCAGCCGAATGTCGACCAAATCGGGTGGTAAGGGCGGCGGGATCATCAATGTATCGTCCGGCAGCGCGCAACAAGGCGGCGGCGGCGAACAGATCCTCTACGCGGCGTCCAAGGGTGCGGTTAACTCGCTGACGATAGGCCTGTCGCAAGAATTTGGCCCGGCGGGCATTCGGGTAAACACGGTCTCGCCTGGCCTCACCGCAACGGATATGCCGCCCCAGGACAAGCTTGACAGCGCAGGCCCATCAATCCCGCTCGGCCGCGTTGGCGAGGCAGAGGAAGTGGCGGAAGGGATCGTATGGCTGCTTTCCGCTAAGGCCTCATATGTCGCTGGGGCATATCTTAGAATATCGGGTGGGCGGCCTTAATCCTGTCTCTTATACACATCTCCGAGCCCACGAGACCTCTCTACATCTCG
>CAJXVF010000034.1 GCA_913060845.1 uncultured Alphaproteobacteria bacterium
CAGCGTCAGATGTGTATAAGAGACAGCATTTCAGGAAATGCGCCGGGCTGAGCGTAAAGCGCTCGGTGAACCGCCGTTTAGCCGCCATGTGACACGAATGTGGCCGAAACGCGCCGACGAAATCCTAGAGTCTGGCGGCTCCATGTACTGGATTATCAAGGGTGTTATGCAGGCGCGCCAGCAGATTCTCGAATTTGAAGAAGTCCGCCATGAGGATGGCATCCGCCGCTGCGGCATCGTCCTGGCACCTGAATTGATACCGGTAGCAGCTCGCCAGATGCGCCCATTCCAGGGCTGGCGGTATTTCGAACAACGCGATGTGCCGCCTGATCTCACCGACATTTCAGGTGATATTGATCCTGCAATGCCGCCTGAAATGTTGGCTGAGCTGAGAGAACTTGGCCTCGTTTAAAGCCACTTTCTCCACCACATCAAAAGCAACAAGACCATCGCGAGCAGGCTGCTGAACGCCCAAAATGCATAATAGCCACCGGACCAGCGAAGCTCCGGCATTACGTCGAAATTCATGCCATAGACTGCCGCCAGAAAGTTCAATGGCAGGAAGATCATGCTGACCACCGTCAACCGATTGACGACCTTATTGGTACGATGGCTGACAATGCCCATATACAAATTCAGCGTTTCAGACAGAACCGTCCGCTCCGTCGCAGCGTCACTGGCAAGGCGTTCAAGCGCCAGCGTTTGGCGATCAAGGAACGGCTGCGTGCTTTCGTTGACGAAGGGTGAGCGCCGGGTAGCAAGCTCGTAAATCGTTTCCCGCGCGCCGACGACGGCATTGCGATAATCCAGCAGCCCACGGGTAAGTTCGGATACCTCAGTCAATATTTCGTCGCCGACATCACCCAGCAGCTTCCGCTGGATATCGTCAACCGCACCAGACAACCCTGAAAGCGCCGATCGATACCCGCTGATCAGATGGTCCGCAATTTCAAACAGCAGGAACCCGCCAGATCGCGCTGCGCCGTAGAAATCTTCCTCATAGCTGGCGCGCATTTGGTCCAGCAGTACGGACGGCTCCGCGTGGATGGTCGCGATAAAGCCTTCGCCCAAAACCACGTGCACGGTGTTCAATTTCAGCTCTTCGCCAGTAAAAAGCGTCTCGATCAATGCGCAATGAATGCAGTGCCGCCCCAACACAAAGTCGCCAAATGGCGTTGATCGCTGCACCCGTTTCAGCGCCACCGGATCGACCTCAAGCGGGCCCAAGACATCAGGCGCATCTGCCGGACGCTCAATATCAATCCAGCAATACGCACCCGCCGCAATCGCTGCTGTAATGCCATCGGGACTAGGCGTCTCGATCCGCTTATCTTCGAAGTGAAAGGCGGCGACAGTTGTCATGAGATTAAGTGCATAGGGTCTGGATTATTCCGATCAAGCCAATGCCTGCACGAGAGATGCCCATTCTGCATTCAGGCTAGCGTCATTCACCGGCTTGCCCGCCCGGTTATACCAATATGCAGCGTTGCGGAGATCACCCTCAACCCGGTGCAAGTGCGCATGAACCCATGCCGCTTCCGCAGACTTATCATCCTGAACGAGCACATGGGCCGCATCCCATTCGCCATGGGCCGTATGCCAAAGCGCCTGCACAACAGGCGATGCAGCTACGGGTGGCATATCACTAGCCTTTAATGCTTCGGGCGAGACTAACATTTCGTGATGTTCCTTCAATCAAACACGCATAACGCTAGCACTTGGAACCAATGCAATCAATTATGGCCACAGATTTTGCAGTCACCCGCCCAAGAAATCCTTGGTCCAACGATCATAGTTCGACGATCGTGTGGCGACCTTCACAAGCTCCGCATCTGGCAATCCGCCTAAGTCCTTCGGGTTTGTTCCATCACGAAGCGCTTTCAGGGTCGCATATACAGCCTGAATGCCGGCCATGATTGGCTGATGGCCCTGCAATGCGATGCGGACGCGGCGGGCTGAGAGGTAGTCTTTGTCCTCGAGCTCTGCCGTGGCGCCGCCAAGGATCAGCGGTAGGGTCGTGGCGGCTGATATTGCATCCACCTCTGCCCGCGTTTTGGCGCCGACAAAGAACAGCGCATCAACGCCGCATGCCTCATATGCCTTGGCCCGTTTCACGGCTTCATCGAGGCCTGCAATGGCACAGGCGCTGGTCCGCCCAGCGATCACCAATGCTGGGTCCTGCTTGGCAGCGACGGCGGCTTTCATCTTGCCAATGCCTTCGGCTAGCGACAGCAGGCGCTGCTTAGCCTCACCGTAGGGCTGCGGCAGGTCCGTGTCCTCGATCGACATGCCAGAGACGCCAGCGGTTTCCAATTCCTGCACCGTCCGCATAACGCTGAGGGCGTTGCCGTAGCCATGATCTGCGTCAACCATCAACGGAATTTCGGCTGCGCGATTGATGCGGAGGCACTGATTGGCGAATTCGGTCAACGTCATGATGATCAGATCAGGATCACCCAGAACCGTCAGCGACCCGGTTGAGCCAGCGAACATGCCAACTTCAAAGCCAATATCCTGCGCAATACGCGCGGACATGGGGTCATAGACGGAGCCTGGATGGACACATTGGTCCCCATTGACGACGGCACGGAAGGCTTGGCGGCGGTCTGTCCAACTGGTCATGCGATGGAGACCTTTGGCGCTACATCGAGGCGGACAGCAATGCCTTCGAGCGAAGGATCAGGTGCGGGGTAATAATCCAGCACTGCCGGGTCATGGCCGGGAACCACATGATCAATGGAATCGCCCAAGCGGATCAGCTTGGTCCAGCTTTCCATCATATCCGCCATGTTCACCAGGATCGGGAATGGCTTCTTTTCAGCAAAGTTCATGTAGAAATGCGTCGCGTCAGACGCAATCATCACATAGCCGCGCTTGGTTTTGACGCGCACCGATTGCAGCCCCGCTGCATGGCCTGCGCAGAGATGCACGCTGATGCCAGGTGCTAATTGCTTGTCGCCATCGTGGAAATCCACCTGCTCAGCATAGATCTTGCGGACCATCTCGCAGACATCGTCCACATGGTACGGCATGCGCAGTGGCGCGTGGCACATGCAGCGGCCCGTCGCCATTTCCATTTCAGCGTCCTGCAAATGCATCCGTGCATTCTTGAAATCGCCAAACGTGCCTGCATGGTCATAGTGGAGATGCGTGATGATCACGTCTTCGACCTTGCCCGCATCAATGCCTAGCAGTTCCAGGCCTTCGCGCGGCAGCCGGTCAATTTTACGGCCACGATCCGCCGCGACTTCATGATTGAAGCCGGTGTCGATCACATATGTCCGCTCAGGATTCGTGGCGACCCAAATGAAATAGTCGAGATTCTGGCTAAGATCATGGGGATCGCCGCCAATAAAGTTCTCGCTCATCGGCCGGTTCGTCACCGAACCATATTTGATCGCATAAAGTTCATAGGTGTCATTCATGGCTCAATCGCTCCTAGTTTTGGTCCAAAAACATCGGGATGCGCTTAGCGCAAAGGTCCGGCGTTTGGACATGCATGAAGTGGCCGGTTTCTAATTCTTCGTAATCCGCACCGGGGATTTTGCTGGCAATGTCTTTCACCATCTCAGGCGGGCGGAGTGGATCATGGGTGCCTGATAGGACAAGCGTCTTGGCCTTGATTTTCGGCAGGCTTGGGAACTCGTCCATATCCGCCAGCATGCGGTTGTGGGCGGCAAAGCTGGTTGGATCTTGAGCGATCCATTTCTTGCGGTACCATTCATATAGGTCCGCATCCGTCCGCAGGTGATCCGCGAATGAGCGTGCGTGACTGGCTTCACAATAGGGCCGCATGCCGTCCCGCTCCACGCCCGTCGCTCGCTCCTTCAATCCAGCGGCAGCAGCGGGAGACCCGCCAATGGCTGAGCTGGTGGAAACCAAGCGGCGCACCATTTCCGGATATCGCGCCGCAAAGCCGATGACGACACCACCGCCAAGCGCAATGCCTACAACATCGACAGGCGCGCCCCCGCCAAACCCGGTTTCTTTGACGACGCCGGCAATGTCAGCGCACATCACATCAATATCGAAGTGCCCCCGGACTTTCTCTGACATACCGGCCCCCCGCCAATCGAAGCGCATGGCTGGACGATTGGCGCAAAGACCGGCTTCAAGAGCGGGGTCCCAGCTCGTCATATCGCCGCCCAGTTCGTGGACCAGCAACAAGGGTGCACCCGCCCCTTCAGCATTGCCAACGTGCTCATAACGGAACACGGCATTATTGGCTTCGACAAACTGCGTCATTCGGCATTCCCTCAGGCAATTGTTTTGGCCAGTATAAGCAGGTGAATGTTCAAGTGATAAGAGGGCTGCAAATATGGGCGAGCGGGAAACCATCGGCGCGTTCGATTACGTCATTGTCGGCGCGGGCACGGCTGGGTGCCTTCTAGCGAATCGTCTTTCCGCAGACCCGAAGAACCGCGTTCTTTTGCTTGAGGCAGGTGGCAAGGACGATTGGATTTGGATCCACGTCCCCGTGGGCTACCTCTATACCATGATGAACCCACGCACCGACTGGCGCTTTCGCACTGTCGAGGAGCCTGGCTTGAATGGTCGCGCACTGGATTATCCCCGTGGCAAAGTGTTGGGCGGGTGCTCCTCCATCAACGGCATGATCTACATGCGCGGCCAGGCCCGGGACTATGATGGTTGGCGCCAGATGGGTGCCGTCGGCTGGTCCTGGGAGGACGTACTGCCCATCTTCCAACAAACGGAAGATTTCCACGCTGGCGCTGATGACATGCATGGCGCAGGCGGTGAATGGCGGGTGGAAGAGCCGCGCCTGTCTTGGGAAATCCTGGACGCATTTCGTGAAGCCGCGATGCAAGCTGGCATTCCAGCAACAGATGATTTCAATCGTGGCAATAATGAAGGTGTGGGCTATTTCCACGTTAATCAGCGCAAGGGTGTGCGCTGGAACGCGTCCAAAGCATTCCTCCGGCCCATCAAAAACCGCCCTAATCTGACCGTACTCACCAATGCCCATACGGAACGGCTGGAGATAACAGAGGGCCGAGCAACCGCCGTGTTGTTCACAGAAGGCGAAGGCGGCGGCGGCAAGCCGAAGCGCGCGGAAGTGACAGGCGAGGCTATCCTGGCAGCAGGTGCGGTTGGCTCCCCACACTTGCTGCAACTATCCGGCATCGGCTCTGGCGAACACCTTCAGAGCATCGGTGTAGAAACTGTTGCCGATGTCCCGAATGTTGGCCAAAACCTGCAAGACCATTTGCAAGTCCGGCTCGCCTACAAGGTTGAAGGCGTAAAGACACTGAATGAGCAAGCGAATTCGCTGATCGGAAAAGCGCAGATGGGCCTGGATTATGCCCTCCGCCGACGCGGCCCGCTGACCATGGCACCGAGCCAGCTTGGCTGTTTTGTCAAATCGGACCCATCCCATGAAACGCCCAATCTGCAATATCACGTGCAGCCGCTCAGCCTGGAGAAGTTTGGGGAGGATTTGCACCCCTTCCCTGCGTTCACGGCGTCCGTATGCAATCTCCGGCCAGAAAGCCGGGGTGAGGTGCTAGCGGCCTCCAGTGATTTCCGAGCATCGCCGAATATTCGCCCAAACTACCTATCTGACCCGGCAGACAGATTGGTCGCCGCCGCCGCCGTCCGCCTGACGCGTCACATCGCGGGCCAGCCTGCTTTGCAGAAGTACAAAGCGGCGGAATTTAAACCCGGCCCGCAAATTGATGGCGATGAAGAACTGGCAAAAGCCGCCGGCGATATCGCCAGCACGATCTTCCATCCCGTCGGCACGGCACGCATGGGCGAAGACCCGGCTGCACCCGTAGATTCGCGTCTGCGCCTAAAAGCCATTCAGGGAGTGCGTGTAGCGGATGCCAGCGTGATGCCGACCATCACATCCGGCAACACCAACAGCCCCACGCTGATGATCGCCGAAAAGGGTGCCGCGATGATTTTAGCAGACGCAGCTAGCTAACATCCGGCGCAGATGCACCTTCTGTGAACTGTACTTTCCGCGCTGGTAGTTCATTCATGACACCTGCGCGCTCTTCAGCCGTAAACCTGCTCCACCGGGCGATTTCCTTCAGCGTCCGGTAGCAGCCCGTGCATTGGCGCGTCGCAGGGTCCACCAAGCAGACAGAGACGCAAGGGCTCTGGATGCGGGGTAATCCAGCAATCGTGTCTGAACCAGTGCTATTTGCAGAAGCCATGGGCTCGGCGTCCTTTTCGAATGATCGGCGATAGGGCTACACTCTCCGCCAGATCATCGCAATCGGAGCGCCCCCTATGGCGGATACAGAATACGAAGAACTTGGCCACGGTTTCTTTTGGCAGGATATGCCAGTCGGACGAAAATTCCGCACCATTGGGCGGACATTGTTTGAGTCCGACCTGATGTCTTTTATTGGCGTCACAGGTATGCAGGAATTGCTATTCAACAACCTGGAATATATCGAAAACGAGTCGCCCACCGGCAAGCGCATTGTGCCCGCAGCATTGGTCCTTTCTATCGCTGAAGGTCTTGTCATGCAGAGCACCCTGCAGAAAACAGGGTTCGCATTCCTGGGCATGGAATTGGACGTTAAAGGTGCCACGCTCGTTGGCGATACGCTCCAGGTGGATATGGAAGTGATCGAAAGCCGGGCCGCCAGCAAAGGCGACCGTGGCCTTGTCCGCACCCGTAATTCCGTCATCACTCAAAACGGAGACTGTGTGCTCGAGTACACGCCGCTTCGATTAATGAAGGGCCGAGAGAGCTAATTTGATGCCAGCGTGGGCGGATATCATGGCGGGCACATGGTCATACCGTGCGTTCAAGAACGACGACGACCTAGCCCTTCCCTTCAATGACCTCAGGTTTGCGACGGCGACGCTGACACTCAATGCCAAGCCAGATGACACATTGTCCGGCACGCTGAAGGGCGAAGGCTGGGGGACGTGGATTGAATGGGGCTTAAATCTTGAAGGTGCGCGTGATGGTGAGGCCGGGTTTCAGTTCCAGGGCGTGAACAAGATTCAAGGCGATACGTGGGTCTACACATATCAGGGTGCCGTTTTGGAGACTTTGAAAGCAGCATCGAACAAGCGCTTCATCATCACCGGAACCGTCATGCGCAGCCTTGCCCGCGTGCATGTTCCGGGCGAGGCTGGTGAGCACGCTACATTCATCGCCGTAAAACGCGACCACTATCCAGATTGAGGAGGTCCCAATGGCAGATCCATTTGCCGCCACCAAAGACGCGCCGTTTTGGTGGGACCAAGCACCCCGGGATGCAATCGCCAGGCCTGACATTCCGGCGGAAGCCGACATCGCCGTCGTCGGGTCCGGATATACCGGGCTTTCTGCAGCGCTGACTGCCCTTCGCGGCGGGAAATCTGTGGTGGTGTTTGAAGCTGAGAATGCTGGCTTCGGGGCTAGTTCTCGCAATGGCGGCGGCGTTGGCAATTTTCCGTTCAAGCTGTCTTACGGCAAGACTGCTGAAATGCTTGGGGAGGCCGGCGCACAGCAGCTCTGGCAAGAAGGCAAAGCCAGCGTCGACTATCTGGAGAGCCTGCTGGAAACGGAGCAAATCCAGGCGCATTTCGTCCGATCTGGAAGATTTCTTGGTGCGCATAAGCCGAGCGCTATGGATGGTTTGCGACGCGAAGTCGGCGTGCTTCAGGAGAAACTTGGCGCTGATGTTCGCATGATTGAACCGGCTGATCAGCAAGATCATATCGGGTCCGAATTTTATCACGGCGGGCGGTTTAACGGCGGCGACGGCGTTATTCACCCTGCCGAGTTCCATGCTGGCTTGCTAGACCGGGTCCGCGCTGCAGGTGGCATTATCTGTGACGGCACGCGCGTTACTGGCATCAGCCGGGAGGGCGCTGGCCTCCGCATTAATACTGAACGCGGGTCGCTGCTCGCGGGCCAAGCCTGCGTCGGCGCAAATGGCTACACTGACGGCGCACTTGGAACACTTGAGCGACGGGTTATCCCGGTGGCCAGCCAGATCATCGCGACAGAGGAAATGCCGGAGGAACAGGTCAAGCGCCTGGTTCCGCGCGGTAACATGATAATCGATACCAAGCGCACGGTACATTATTACCGCGCCAGCCATGATGGTCGCCGTATCCTGATGGGCGGCAGGCCCCTTCTCAAGAATTCAACGCCCCAGCAGGCCGCACCTCACTTGCGTAAGTTCATGGTCAAAGTTTGGCCGGAGCTAGCTGACGTGCCGATCAGCCATGCCTGGGGCGGCAAGCTTGGCTTCACCTTCGACAAATTGCCCCATATCGGCGAAGTCGACGGCGTTCATTATGCTTGCGGGTATCTGGGATCAGGCGTCGCCATGTCCACATATCTTGGCCACAAGCTTGGACAAAGAATGCTGGGCGACCCGGCTGGCCAAACTGCGCTGGACGGTCGGTCATTCCCGACCATGCCGTTCTATCAGGGCAATCCCTGGTTCCTTAGCATCGTGGCTGCATATTACCGTATCCGCGATTCAATTGGCTGAACCGGCCCACCAAACCCATATCTAGGAAAATCACATGACGTCACTGAACGGAAAAATCGCTTGGGTCACCGGCGCAGGCACAGGCATTGGACGGGCTGGCGCGTTGGCGTTGGCGGAAGCAGGTGCCACCGTCATCCTCTCTGGCCGTCGCATTGAGCAGTTGGAAGCAGTGGCGAACAGCATCAAGAGCGCTGGCGGTAAATCAGAGATTGAACCGCTCGATATCGCCGACCGGGAAGCCGTTGACGCTGTCGCGGGTCGGATCAAGCAAGCCCATGGCAAGCTGGACATGATGATTAACAGCGCTGGCCTGAACACACCCAAACGCCGCTGGCGGGATATCGACGACGAAAGCTGGAACCGGGTTATCGATGTTGATCTGACCGGTGCCTTCAACGTTTCCCACGCCGCACTCCTGATGATGCGGGAACAGCGGGACGGGCTGATTGTCAATGTGTCATCGATGGCCAGCCAGAAGATTGGCGGCGTATCCGGTGTTGCTTACACGACGGCAAAAACGGCGCTGAATGCCATGAACGAAAGCATCAACCACGAAAACTGCCATCTTGGCATCCGTGCCTGTGCGCTCTGCCCAGGCGAAGTCGCGACAGAAATTCTGGACCTGCGCCCCGTCCCGCCAAGCCCAGAAGACCGGGCCAAGATGGTGCAGGAAGATGATGTTGGCCGCACGATCCTGTTCATCGCGACCATGCCAGCCCATGTGTGCCTGAACGAAATCCACATCACGCCCACTTGGAACCGCGGCTATATCGGCGCCGCTGATCGCAATATTCCAAGGGACGACTGACGCCACGACCAAGAGTCTCAGCGCTTTAACGAACCACGCACAACAAGGATCCACTTAAATTGTCTCGATTGAACGATAAGGTCTGTGTCGTTACCGGTGCGGCTGCGGGTATTGGCTACCAAACCGCCCTCGCCTTCGCGTCCGAAGGTGCACGCGTTCTAGCGGTTGACCGTGACGCCAAGGGCTTAGAGGCCCTCAAAATTGATGGCCTGAACATCAGCACTACTGCGCTGGATGTGATTGACCCTGCCGCCGTCACTGCCTTCTTCGCAGATATCGATGATATCGACGTCCTGTTTAATTGCGCCGGCATGGTGACCGTTGGGAACTTGATGAGTTGCAGCGATCAGGATTGGTCGCGAAGCCTGGACCTGAACGTTACGTCCTTGTTCACAATGTGCCGGGCTGCGATCCCGCTGATGCTTGCGTCTGGCGGCGGCAGTATCATCAATATGGCATCAGTCATTTCATCGATTGGGGCAGCACCAGATCGTTTCGCCTATGGCGTCAGCAAAGCTGCAGTGATCGGGATGACCAAGTCGATTGCGCTCGACTATGCGGCTGAAGGCATTCGGTGCAACGCGATTTGTCCGTCAGGTGTTGAAACGCCATCAATGACAGCGCGTATCAACGCTATGGATGATCCTGACGCGGCCCGATTTGCCTTCTCATCGCGCCAACCTGTGGGGCGGATGGGGCGGCCAGACGAAATCGCCGAGCTTGCAACATATCTGGCCAGTGATATTTCAGCTTTCATGACCGGAAGCGCTATTCCAATCGACGGTGGGGCAAAAATTTGAGCCAACAACCAAACTTAAACGCCGCAATTGTGGGACTCGGCCGATGGGGGCAAAACCTCGTGACGGCAGCGGCTTCGGACAGCGAAAGCCGCATCCGATTTATTCGCGGCATGACGCGGACACCATCAAAGGTCACGGGTTTCGGAAAAGCACAGGGCTTTGAAATCACGGACGATTTCGATGCATTGCTGGCCGACCCTAATGTGCAGGCACTGGTACTAGCAACACCACATAGCATGCACTGCAGCCAGATTTGCGCGGCCGCAGAGGCTGGCAAACACATATTTGTCGAGAAACCGCTAGCACTGACTTTGAGCGAGGCCAAAGACGCTGTCGCCGCATGCCAGCGAAACAAGGTGACATTGGCTGTTGGGTTTAATCGTCGTTTCTTACCTGCGTTTCAGGCGCTTCAGAAACAAAACCATTCAGGCTCGTTAGGCATCCCGTTACCTGTCTCTTATACACATCTGACGCTGCCGACGAAT